>NZ_RZOS01000785.1:0-1569 GCF_004022605.1 Mesorhizobium sp. M4B.F.Ca.ET.089.01.1.1 | reverse complement strand
GTATCATAGTTGGCTTGATCATTGGGATGAGCGGCGGGCGCGACGCGGTGAGGAAGGGAAGAAACCAACGGATTTCTTCCTTGACGCGGAACGCGCCTTTCCAGGTGCGAAGAAGATAACAAGTATCGAGGAATTCTGTGCCCTTGCGGACCAAGCCGTGGCTGATCCAGCCTTTTTCGATGAGCCGAGTGAGAGTGATCAGGGTTTTGAAAGGAAAGATGGGTGGCTCAAATTTCCATCGGACATTTCTACTGACATCGTAGAGAACAATGTCGTCTGGGCGAAAATCACAGAAAGCGGGTCGTTCGATCAGGCGATGGTGATTTTTCACCATTGGAATGCAAGCGCCCGGAATCGTCAGATTGCCAACTTTTTCTCGCACCGTGGCATCACGGTTGTCGAGATTGCTATGCCTTATCACTTCGAACGCAGCCGTCCCGGCTCCGTGCACGCCGACTATATGCTTAGCCCTAATCTCGGTCGAACGATCCAATCTGTAAGGCAGGCGGTGTTGGATGGGCGCAAACTCATACGTTGGTTGAAAAGCGAAGGCTATCGAGAGATTTCGGTTCTCGGAATGAGCTTAGGTTCCTGGGTTGCGGCCATAGTCGCGGCACACGATTTGGCTGTGTCAAAAGCCTCGTTGTTTCTGACGGCGGGGAGTCTAGCGGATATGGTTTGGACGGGCCGCGCGACACGATCGATACGCGATAGCCTTGAGCCTGAGATTGAGCTGACCGATCTCAGAAGGGCCTGGGGTCCACTTAACTTGGAGAATTACGCGCATAGTTTGGCACGCCCTGATCTCGATCTTCAGGTTGTGTTGGCTAAGAGAGACAAAGTGGTGTTGCCAGAGCTATCGGAGAGATTCATGCAGAGGCTGAAGGACGCCGGGGCCAGGCCAAATATTTTGGAATTAAACTGTGGTCACTATTCGCTCGCCATGCCGCCTTACATTTTGTTGGCCGGTTTGAGCTTGAAGCGGTTACTAAGGCGCGGCCGTTGAGCGGTTTCTGTCGTCTGCTGACAAGTCGGCCCGGCGAGCATGAGTTTGGCGTTGGCCGGTCAGTTCACCACCACGCCCATGACGGGAATGGGTGGGAAACGGACTGGCAGGTTTTGGGCGGTTCCACGGGGCAAGCTGCCCTTCACCTGGTCCGCGCGTCACCGGGTAGGGTCAGGAGGTAAGCGCCCAAATCTACTGAATATCACGCATCGGCTGATGAAAATACGGAAAGGGAGGTCTTCGCGGCCTCCCTTTTTCGTTGCGTGAATGGGGCTACTCACCCTTGGTCCATCAGTTTCATGACGCCGAGAACGGCAGAGGCGTCGTGAACGAAGGCGGCTCGGGCTGGAATAACCCCGGAGAAAGGGTGTCGCGCTTCGGCTCATAGTTTCGAGTTCCAAGCCGCCAGAGATTATCGATGTTCCGAAGGTAGGTCCCCACCTTCACGTCGGTATCGTTGATGATCCCCACCGTGTCAGTTTGGTGCGGCGACCCAAGCTGCCGATCGAATGTGCCGACCTCGGATGTCCAGCTATCGAATTCAAGGTTCGTCGCAATCTCCC
>NZ_RZOS01000784.1:0-1573 GCF_004022605.1 Mesorhizobium sp. M4B.F.Ca.ET.089.01.1.1 | reverse complement strand
ACCCTGGCAACTACACGAGAGCCGGGCTGGAGGTGACGTTCCGGCCGCATGACGGCAAATTCAAGACGGACGACCAGCTTCACCCCGATTCAAAAAGCTTCTTCTCCAGCATCCGTTCGGGCGGCGAGGAAGAGGAGTTGCGGCGCGATGCTTGGAAATGGGAAAACTGCCTGCACGCCAGCCGCATCTTCCGGGGGTCGAGCCTGCGCAATCCGTGCTTTGACATCCACTACAATTCTCGGCTCGAAGGCCGGAACTTTACGCCCGCTGAAAAGCTGCCCTATGCTCTGGCCGCGACGGCGCGGGCAAAAGGCATTGCGGATTTCTGCGACCAGGTTGTACGCAAGTACGCAACCCAGTTGGAGCCGCTGCGGCCCGTCGTGGAAATACCGATCAGAACCTGAACCTGCTACGAATAAACGGCGGCGCGGCGCATGCGGATGTAGGCGCCGCTCATGTTCAGCCGAAGCTGCAGCATCTGCTCGCTCACGCCGTAGAGATGTTGCGCTTCATCCGTAAGCCTCCGGCGCAGCACATGCATCGCGCCCTCGTCCGTCAGCAGCAACACGCCGGCCAGGAAGTCTGCTTCGGCCTCGATACCGCGGTCGTGCGTCCGTTCGCCGTCGATCGTCAGGGACAGGTGGCGTTTCTCGCGCTGGAACAGACGGACGCCAAGCTGGTGCTCCAGCAGCCGCAACTGCTGGCTGACGGCCGAAGGCGTGACCTGCAATTCCTGGGCAGCCTTTGCCACGCCGCCCAGGCGCGCAACAGCCTCGAAGTGAGCCATGGACTTGAATTTTAGGTCGGACATCGCTCTCAGCAGTTAAGCTCAGCTACACAAACAGTTAAGAAACGAGAATTGAGCCGGATGTCAATCGGTCGCATCATTCCTCAGGTCTCGGGAGGAGATGCAGGATGGAACCGGTCCAGAGCCTGGGCGGCGGCACAGTGGCCGCGGCCGGACAGGCATTCACCAGGGAGTCTTTGATCGAGGCTTCCAATGTCGAGAAGAGCTACGGCGCAACCCGTGTTCTGCGCGGTGTCGACTTTCAGGTCCGTTCCGGGGAAATTCACGCATTGCTGGGCGGCAACGGTGCCGGCAAGAGCACTCTTGTCCGCATCGTCACCGGTCTAACGCCTCGCGACGCCGGAGAGATCCGGTTTTCATCGGCGAAGACTAACAGCATCCATCCGATCATTGCCGTGGTCCACCAGGAACTGGCGTTGCTCCCCGAGCTCTCGGTCGCGGAGAATATCGGGATCGTGCATGCGAGGTCGGGTTTTTCACGGAGCAGCCATCGCCGTATGCGCGACGTTGCGCTGAACGCGCTCGATCTCATCGATCCGGCAATCGGGCGAGAGATTGTCGATCTTCCGGCGCGCAAGCTCTCTTTGCATGAAGGGCAGATCGTCGAGATCGCCCGTGCTCTTTCGACCGGTGCGGAGGTGTTGCTTCTCGACGAGCCCACCGCCAATTTGACCGCCGGTGAGACGGCCAAGCTGTTCTCCGTCCTGAAGCGACTGGTTCATGACGAGGGCATCGGCATCGTTTTCGTTTCGCACCGTATGAAGG
>NZ_RZOS01000783.1:0-1579 GCF_004022605.1 Mesorhizobium sp. M4B.F.Ca.ET.089.01.1.1 | reverse complement strand
CGTGATAGCTGTGCTCCATGACGACGATGCGCGAGCGCTGCGCGCCGTTGTTGCGGTGAAAGCCGAGCGCCATTTTGAGCGCCACCTCGACGCTGGTCGAGCCACTGTCGGAATAGAAGACCCAGTCGAGACCCGGCCGCGTCATGTCTACCAGCGCCGAAGCCAATCGCTCGGCCGGCTCGTGACTGAGGCCGGCGAAGATCACCTGGTCGAGCGTCTCGGTCGTCTCCCTGATTGCCTCTACGATCTTCGGGTGGCGGTGGCCGTGGGTGATGACCCACCAGGACGAGATCGCATCAAGGATGCGCCTGCCGTCGCGCGTCTCGACATAGGCGCCCTCAGTCCGCACGATCGGTGGCGGCGCCGGCTCGGTGGCGTGTTGGGTGAAGGGATGCCAGACAGCGGAGCGGCGACTCATGGCCGGATCTCCGCGAAGTCGGCGGCGTTAAACGAAGCCTTCATGGCCGCGGAAAGTGTTCCAGGGGTCAGCGACTGGAGAAAGGGGAGACGACCCAGCACGCGAACCTTGCCCATCTGGACGATCGTTTTTTGCGTATCGACCATCCTGTCGCCGATGAACACCACGCCGAGCAGGGGGATTGAGCGGGCGCGAAGAGCCTCGATCGAGAGCAGCGTGTGGTTGATGGTGCCGAGCATGGTGCGGGCGCAAAGCACCACCGGCGCGTTCCACTGTGCGAAGACGTCGATGTAGAGTGTGCGTCGATTGACCGGCACCATCAGCCCGCCGGCGCCCTCCACGACGAGCGGACGGTCCGTCTTGGGCAGTGCGAGTTGACCTGCATCGATCTCCACCCCGTCCAACTCGGCGGCGCGGTGTGGGGACAGCGGCTCTCTGAGGCGCCAGGCTTCCGGCAACACCTGGTCGGTAGACAGTCCTGCCAGAAGAGAGACAACCTCGCTGTCGGTCTCTTCCTGGATGCCCGCCTGCACCGGCTTCCAGTAGATGCCGTCAAGCAGGCCGGTCAGACCCGCCGCGAACACCGTCTTGCCGATGCCGGTGTCGGTGCCGGTCACGACGATTTGCATCGTCATCGCGCGCGCTCCCATTCTGCAGCTAATGCATCAAACAGTGCCGAGACGTCGGCCTCGCCGACATTCAGCGTCAGCGAGATCCGCAGCCTTGCCGTGCCTTCGGGCACGGTCGGGGGGCGGATGCCGCGCACGTCGAAACCGTGCGACTGCAACGCCGCTGCCAGCGCCATGGCGCGGCCATTGTCGCCGACGACGACCGGCAGGATCTGCGAGCCGCTCGTGGGCAAGCCAAGCTCCTCGGCCCTCTTGCCGGCAAGCGCGACCAGGCTCGCCAGACGCTCGCGGCGCTCCGGCTCCTGGACGACGATATCGAGGGCCGTTGCCGCCGCCACCGCCATCAAAGGCGACGGCGCGGTGGCATAGACGAAGGGTCGGCAACGATTGACGAGATAGTCGCAGATCACAGCAGGCGCGGTGACCAGCGCGCCGGAGGCGCCCAGCGCCTTGCCGCAGGTGTGCAGCACCACGACATTGTCGCGGCCTTCGAGATCGTGCGCGAGGCCCCGCCCCGCCGGGCCACAGACGC
>NZ_RZOS01000782.1:0-1580 GCF_004022605.1 Mesorhizobium sp. M4B.F.Ca.ET.089.01.1.1 | reverse complement strand
GTGCCGAAGGTATTGGCGGCTGAGAGGCCGCCACCCCGCCCCGGCGCTGCGCGCCGACCCTCCCCATCGAGGGGAGGGTAAGGAGCCAACCTATGCCCGACCTGCTTCTCGAACTTCGCTCCGAGGAAATCCCCGCGCGCATGCAGCGCAAGGCCGCGGGCGATCTCAGGAAGATGCTGACCGACGGCCTGGTCGAGGCCGGTCTGACCTATGAGGCGGCGCGCGAGTACTGGACGCCGCGGCGCCTGGCGCTCGACATTCGCGGCCTGACGGCGCGCTCCAAGGACATTCGCGAGGAAATCAAGGGCCCGGCCACCTCGGCGCCGGAACAGGCGGTGCAAGGCTTCCTGCGCAAGGCCGGCCTCGCCTCGATCGCCGAGGCGCATGTCCATTCCGACCCGAAGAAGGGCGACTTCTATGTCGCCCATATCTCCAAGCCGGGCAGGGCGGCGGAGGACATCATCGCCGAACTGGTGCCGGGCATCATCCGCAGCTTCCCCTGGCCGAAATCGATGCGCTGGGGGCCGGCCTCGGCCAGGCCGGGCTCGCTGCGCTGGGTGCGGCCGCTGCAATCGATCGTCTGCACCTTCGGCCCCGAGACCGAGGAGCCCGTGGTGGTCGATTTCGATATCGACGGCATCCGCTCCGGCAACGTCACCTATGGCCATCGCTTCCACGCCCCGGGCGAATTCACCGTGCGTCGCTTCGACGACTACGTGTCGAAGCTGGAGGCCGCCAAGGTCGTGCTCGATGCCGAGCGGCGCAAGGAGATCATCCTGGCCGACGCCCGCAACCTCGCCTTCGCCAACGGTCTCGACCTGGTCGAGGACGAAGGGCTGCTGGAGGAAGTTTCCGGCCTCGTCGAATGGCCTGTCGTGCTGATGGGCGAATTCGAGCAGGATTTCCTCGCCATTCCGCCCGAGGTCATCCGGCTGACCATCCGCGCCAACCAGAAGTGTTTCGTGACCCGGCCGCAAGGGGCGGGCGAGGACCTGTCCAACCGCTTCATCCTCGTCGCCAACATCGAGGCCAAGGATGGCGGCAAGGAGATCGCGCATGGCAACGGCAAGGTGGTGCGCGCCCGCCTCTCCGACGCGCTCTATTTCTGGAAGACCGACCAGGGCGATCTGCCAGATTTCGGCGAGCTCAAGGCGTCGGCGGAAAAGTTCGGGCTCGATCTGAAGAAGCCGCTCGACCAGCGCATGGCACGTCTCGACCATCTCAACGTGACCTTCCACGCCAAGCTCGGTACGCAAGGAGCTCGTGTCGAGCGGATCAAGCGGCTGGCCGAAGAACTGGCGCCGGTCGTCGGCGCCGATCCGGCGCTGGCGCGCCGCGCAGCCCTGCTCGCCAAGGCCGATTTGCAGACCGAAGTGGTCGGCGAGTTCCCTGAATTGCAGGGCGCCATGGGCCGCAAATATGCGCTGCTGGAGGGCGAGCATCCGTCCGTCGCAGCAGCTGCCGAGGAACACTACAAGCCGCAGGGCCCGTCCGACCGCGTGCCGACCGATCCGGTCTCGGTGGCGGTGGCGCTCGCCGACAAACTCGACACGCTGACCGGCTTCTGGGCCATCGATGAG
>NZ_RZOS01000781.1:0-1596 GCF_004022605.1 Mesorhizobium sp. M4B.F.Ca.ET.089.01.1.1 | reverse complement strand
GGGCGATGTAGCAGGCGTCGTGGACCTGGCAAGCGGCGTCGAGGCGGCCGACCGGCCGCAGCGACAGATCGCCGGAGCGGGTCCCCGGCCCGCAATAATTGCCGAAGACGAAAGCCGAGGGGCGCGCCATCGCAGTGCGGATCGGCTTCGGAAGTTCAGCCTCCGGCACTTTCGTCCACGGGTTGGCGCAAGCCGAGAGGAAGGCCAGCGGCAGGATGGCAAGAACGGCTCGCATTTTATCCGCGCCAGCTTTCTGAATGACTTTCCCACGCGGGCTATCGTTCCCGCGCCGACGGCCGCGTGCCTGATGCCACACTGGCCGGTTTTGTGGCAAGTAAAAGGCCGCGTGTATCGCCCGATTGTGATATGCCGCCTTGTCCCATCCACCCGGGCATAGTTCCCGTCTTGGCATTTCGCGAGCATCGTGATGCGTTTCTGCTTTCTGACTACCAGTGTTGGATTTCTGTTCTACGCCTCCGTGGTCAGCGCCGCGGACAAGACCGTCCACGACCAGCAGAACGGGTTTTCTCTGACCTTTCCAGAGGAATGGATCAACGAGCCGCTCTCCGAAGAAGAGATACGGCTGAGCGTGAAATTTGCCGATCTCATCTGCATGGTATCCGCTTCATTTTACGATCAATCGGCACCGGGCTCGCCGTCCGATACGGGCAAATTCATGGAGGGCTGGTCGATGAATAATTGGGAAAAGACAATAGGCACCTCATTCAGCACAGCCGATTTCAGCAATGACAGCCTTGCAAGGTTTCCCGACGGCTACCCCGTCCGCCTGGCCGACGTGGACTTCACGGTTCTCAGCGGGAATGCCACCTTTTATGGCCATTCCAGGTTCGCGTTCTCCGTCCGGGGCGCGCGCTACGGTTATGTGAACTGCGGCGAGATGGGCGAGAGCGCCGAGCAGGTGGCGCGGATGTGGGCGCCGCTGGCGGACAAGGCTGAACGAGTGGTGAATTCGTTCATTCTCGACACGCCTTGAAACACGAACTGCGTTGCAGGCTTGTGAAATCAGCTAAACAGGCCGCGCTCCCGCTCCACCGCCCTGTTGATGAAATTGGCGACGAGCTGGACGCGACGCAGCGGCCTCACCGATTCGTGATAAACCAGCCAGTAGGCGCGGCGGATGGGCGCCACGATATCGACGGCGACCAGCTCCGGCATCGAGCGGGCGACGAAAGTGTGCAGGATGCCGATGCCGGCGCCCGAGCGCACCGCCTCGGCCTGGCCGAGCGCCGAGGAGATGGCGAAGCTGGTTCGCCAGTCGGCGCTGAACTCGGCGGCATAATCGAGCGATGGGCTGACGATGAGGTCCGGCACATAGCCGATCAGCGTGTGCCGGCCGAGCTCGGCCGCTGTCGCCGGCAGGCCATTGGCTTCGGCATAGGCGCGCGAGGCGAACAGGCCGAGCGTGTAGTCGACCAGCTTTCCCGCCACCAGCCGGCCTTCGGTCGGGCGTTCCACGGTAATGGCGATGTCAGCTTCGCGCCGAGACAGCGAAAACGAGCGCGGCACCGGCACAAGCTGGATGGTGAGCTCGCGGAGGAGGGCGGTCAGTTCTCCCAGCCGTTTTGCCAGGAAGGC
>NZ_RZOS01000780.1:0-1600 GCF_004022605.1 Mesorhizobium sp. M4B.F.Ca.ET.089.01.1.1 | reverse complement strand
GTGCAATAAAGTGTCAACCGGCTTTTTCTTAGCCATATGCAATGTCCTCCAATTGCAGACAGACTGCTAGTGCACGTGACAACGCAGTCTAGGCCAAATTGCTGTGTTACGCAACCAGTGGCCGCATTCTATCAGTAGCAATTTATGCGCTGAATGAGTATGTCTCAGCTGGTGCGCCTGAGTTGCTCGGGATGGCAGAGTCCTTTTCGGCCGCATCCTCGATTGAACATTCGGATCGCTGGTTTGATCAGCGACCGACGAAATCGACCCGCTGCCAGACCCAGCAGCATCTCGATAATGGCCCGCTAGAACTGTTGGGTCACTGCGAACGCTCCATCTTCGCGATCCGCGTGACAGCCCGATTTCAGGCTATGCGCAAGCCTACTTCAATGGCCGAACCTAGTATCCCGCTTTGTCCATGAGCACCCGCAATTCGATCTGAGGTGCGACCCAGAAAGTCCGAAAAGCTTCCAGGAAGTCCAGCCGATGACCAATTGTAGAGCTGTCTGACGTTGGCTTTGGGACCGTTCACCGTCCGTCGGGTTTTGGTCGGCTCAAGCATTAAGTTGCCGGTCCGGTTCCAACCCATCTCGGACATCGTAGGGTAGTCTCCTTCTCGAGATATTTGACTCCTTGAGAACATCAGCGGCGCAACCGTGCCGAATGACTTCTTCTCATCACCGTCCTCTCTGCCTGCCTGATTGTCTACGGCCCGCCTGTGCGGCATCGCCGGATGCGCGCCTGCACGGACTGACTGGCCATCCGCGGTTGGAGCCGTTATGCTGCCGTCACCATGCGCTGAAGTCGTTTTTGCGCAATTTGACTGACATTCAACTAGCTAATGACGAAGTTGATGGAAGCCGCGCGGTGTCCTCAAGGGGTTCCCGGTATACCGCCCAGCCAAAACTTGTCAGTCCAGATATTATGAAATCACCCAATTAGTTGATGCTGGTATGAGGGAGAGAACCATGGACCGAAATGAGCCCGTTCATCTAACGACACAAGCCGACCTGATGCGGGCCGCACATGCAAAGGTGAAAGACGATCTGCAAAGTCCGGAAAAAAGATGTCGCGCCATTGCCCAGAAGGCGCTTGACGATTTCGGTGCGAAGCTCCCTCCTACAAGAAGCTTTGAACTGTACCTTGTTCAAGGAGTTTCGGGGAAAGATGTCATCTTTCCTCCCGAGTTCATTTTTCTACTTGATGTTGGCCTAGACGCGGCAGTCGGGGTTTCTGTGTACTGGCAAGCACACGGGCGAGGCGATCCAGACTTCCCGGACTTCTCAGCCGCCACTTTGAGGAGTGTTCTAAATCGTAGCAGCACGGGCATCATTTTCCCCAAAATTGCGGGTGAATTGATGATTGTAGTCAAGACCGGATACAAGGATAGCGATGTGAAGGCTGGCTTGGAGGCGGAGGGGTTGAAGAACGTGCAAGGGTCCGACTTCTTTTGGACCGGGAATTGTCAACCATTCATCGAGCAAAGCTTGTGCAAAAAGCTGGAGGCCGATTTGCCGTTCGTGAAGTCCGCGGAGCAAAACGGAGTCGCTCGAATTGTCGATTTTGGACCGGGCTGGTCCTGTGTGAGATTGGCTTAGAT
>NZ_RZOS01000077.1:0-18466 GCF_004022605.1 Mesorhizobium sp. M4B.F.Ca.ET.089.01.1.1 | reverse complement strand
ATCTGCAACACCTCGCGCTTCTCCTTGACGTTGCTATAGAGATCGTAGATTTCGCCAATGTCTCCGGTGCGGGCTCACAGCCCGTCCATATAGCCGCCAGTCTGCTGCCTTCGAGTGGCCCATGTTGGCCGCGGCCAGGAAGTGGCGACGATTGAAAGGACAAAATCAGTTGCCGAAACTCATCGCAGGTGACGGTCTGGTGGCAATTTGGGCACATCTTGTGTCTCGTCGCCAGTAAACACGGATGCCCGGCAGGAGCTGAGCTCGCTGCCGGCGGAAATCGTAGAGCGCCAGCGACGCATTCTGATCTTTCGTCAGGCAGTCGACCGCCTTGGCATACGCCTCGGCCTCCATCTCGATCGACCTGAACCGGTATCTTGTGCGCCATCCGGACGATCTGGGAAAGCTTGGCCGGGCCGGCGCCTTCCCAGGCGCACGGGAAGCGCGACGACCCATGTGGACCTTGGATTTCACTCCGCACTTACGCTGCTTTGGCCTTGTCAGCAGCCTGAGCATAAAGCGTGCTCAGCTTTCAGGCCGAGCACTCATCCATTGTTGACAGCACCTGTCGTCATTCAGGATCGCCCCATTCTCGCAGGCCGCTTGCAGCTTTCAGGCTGTTGTCAGCCAGGGCCGCCATAAAGGGTCTCGTTAAACAATTCAGGAGGCCGTTCCAATGAACAATCAGTTTGCGAGACTTTTTCGAGGACCAGGTATGCAGGCTTGTTTCAGGACAAAGAACTTTCTGGCGGCAACCACCGCGATGACGACGGTATTCCTGCCGGCTGTGTCTCTCGGGGTGGGTCTGGTAGCATTTCCAACTGGAGAAGCGTTGGCCGACGACCCGATTTCGATCCCGCTGGAGTATGTCGGGGAAGGCCATGACCGCCTGGGCATCTGGGCCAAGATCAACAATGGCAACGCGCAGCGATACGTATTCGACACGGGCTCGGACCAGCTCAACACGCAGATCGGGTCAGAGGTGACCGGGGTCCGCCCGATTGCCGACACGCCTTACGTATATACGTACGGGGACGGAACGTATGGTAATAAGCTTCAGAACGTGGAAATTGATAAATTTACATATGTCGATCCAGATCAAAAGATAACAATCGACGGGCCGTCTGTAAGCGATAAGAAATACCGGGCTGCTCGCATTCTCGATTTTGTCTATACCCATGCGTATTGCAAGGACAACAATCTTAAGTGCACGCCGGGATCCGTGACGGATGGACTTAAAGATATGTATGGTCAGGATCTCCAAGAACCTTATCACGCCGATAAGGAGCAGCGGGCGAAAATGACCGCTGGCAAGATGGCAGACGAAGGCGGCGATTTCGCAGGTACATTCGGGGCCGGCGATTTTCTTGGCAAGACAAGTGTCTGGGGCATGATGGGCAGTGTCACCAGGTCTGGCTACGTGGTCTCCGCCAATGTGAATCCGGATTCCGAGAGCGACCAAACGCCTGGCTGTTCCCCCTGCACGATTGTCAACCTCAATCCAAGCCTCCGGGCCCAATATACTAATGCCATGCCATGGGGAGAACCCGAGGAAAAAGATCAGGATTCTTATCAGAATTTTCCTGGCTCTGGCGCCAATGCCTCGACCGAATACGAAGGCAGCTACAATCTGCAGTACACGGTTAAGGATGGAGCCCCACCAATCACCGACCCCAACAAGACCGCGGTATTGCTCGACACCGGCACACCGGGCGGTGGCAGTCTGGAGATCAGTGATGCGATGCTGAAGCAATTTCAGGATGCGGGCGTCAAACTTAAAAATGTTCGGAGAAATGAGCAACGCGAGATCGTAAGCGCATCGGGCAACATCCCGAGCGTTACAATCGCAGGAACGGATGGCGATCCGGTAAGGCTGGACAATATCGACTTCACCTACACCAGCGGCACGACGGAACAACCCAATGACCAGACCAGTTTTGTTGCCGGTCTTGACTTCTTCAAAAACAGATCGGTCATTTTCGATCTGGAGAAGAAGTATACCGCTTATACGTCACATTTCGTCACTGCCAGCAACTTCTCTACCGATTCATCCGCACCCGAAGGGACCGGTCTGAGCAGGATCACGACGAGCATGGGGAATGAGGGCGGGTTCGGCATAGCGGGTGTCGTCTCCGGCTCCGGATCGCTGACGCTTGATACAAAGACGGTGGTCCGGATGACGAATGTCAACACCTACACCGGCGAGACGAATATTGCTCAGGATGCCTATCTCTCGCTTGCGGGGCTCGGCAACATCCAACGGTCAGCGAAAGTCGTTGCAGACGGCACGTTCGATATCTCCGAACATGGAAATGGCAGCGACTATTGGGGAATCTCCGACGCCTACAACGATGCCCGTATTCGTAGCCTGAGTGGCAGCGGAACGGTCGAACTGGGCAAGCGTACCCTGGTGCTAACGGATTCGAACGACACGTTCGCCGGCAGCATCAACGACCTCGACGTTGATAACAATAATATGGGCGGCAAACTATTCGTTGCCGGTGGCGTGCAAACGCTGAGCGGAAAGAACAATTTTTCCGGCATGACGACGGTCGGTTCCGGCGCGGGATTGCTGCTTGCCGATACAGGTGTGCTTTCCCATGATGCGACCACGTCCGGCTTTCTCGGGAATGACGGGCAGATCGGGGGCACGGCTATCGCAAACAGCGGCGGTGTCGTCGCAGGCGGCGGCACCTACGGTGCGGTCACCATTTCCGAGGGCGGCACGGTCGCTCCTGGCAGTGCGACCGATCCGAGCAGGATCGTCACCACACTGACTGTCACGGGCGATTTCGCGCAGCAGTCCGGATCGATCTATCAGGTCGACCTCGCAAGGTCGTCCGATCTCATCGATGTTGGCGGAGCAGCGGCGATCGACAGCGGCGCGCAGATCGAGCTGCTGCGGCAGGGAACGCTATCGGTCGATGCCCGATATACTCTGCTCTCCGCAGCAGGCGGCGTAAGCGGCACCTATGGCGGGCTGACGGGGGCTCTGGCGACAGACGCGACGCCCTTCGTCGATTTCCAGCTCGTCTACGATGCCAACAATGTCTATCTCGATATCAGCCGCACATCGACGGCGTTTGCCGATGTAGCCAGCACCTTCAATCAACGCTCGGTCGCCGCAGCGGCTCAGGCGCTTGGAAGCGGTAATCCGATCCAGGACAACATCCTGTTCCTGACGGCGCCGGAAGCCCGCAACGCTTTCGATATGCTATCAGGCGAGGTTCATGCTTCCATTCATAGCGGCCTCATCGAGGACAGTCATTCTGTACGCGATGCCGCGAGCGAACGGATCCGTGCGGCGTTCGACGGCGTCGGTGCCTCCAGCGTTCCGGTGATGACTTATGGGCTGGGTGGTCTGGAACTGGCCCCGGCAACGAGTGAGAATTTCGCCGTATGGGGCCGTGGCTTCGGCGCCTGGGGTCATCTCGACAGCGACGGCAATGCCGCCGGTCTCGATCACTCGACAGGCGGCTTTCTGGCTGGCGGTGACGCGGCTGTCGGCGAAAGCTGGCGGCTCGGCCTCATCAGCGGCTACAGCCATACCTCCTTGGAGGCGGACGATCGCGCGTCGTCGGGCTCGAGCGAGAATTACCATCTCGGTCTTTTTGCCGGCACGCAGAACGGCAATCTCGGTTTTCGTTCCGGCCTTGCCTATACCTGGCACAGCATCGAGACCGGCAGGTCCGTGGTCTTTCCAGGCTTCGCCGACAGCCTTTCGGCCGATTACGACGCCGGCACGTTCCAGGCCTTTGGCGAGCTCGGCTACCGTATCAATACGGCTTCGGCTTCCTTCGAGCCCTACGCTAATCTCGCTTATGTGAATTTTGACGCCGATGGCTTCACCGAGAATGGCGGCGCAGCCGCCTTGTCGAGCGGGGATCGCTCGAGCGACACGGCGTTTACCACGCTAGGTCTGCGTGCGTCGACGGTACTGACCCTCGGCACCGTGACTGCTACCGCGCGCGGCGGTCTTGGCTGGCGCCACGCCTTCGGCGACGTCAGGCCGGATACCGCTCTTGCCTTTGCTGGCGGTTCCTCCTTCGCCATCAAGGGCGTGCCGATCGCAAAGAACGCAGCTCTGCTCGAAGCTGGGCTTGACGTAAACATCACCGAGAACGCGACGTTCGGCATCGCCTATCAGGGACAGATCGCCTCGGATGCCCAGACACACGGGTTCAGCGCCAAGCTCGGCGTCCGTTTCTAAATCACCCGCAAAAGAGATTGGTTATGAAGTCAGTGAGTGCATTTTCTTTTACCGTCGTTCTCGGCTCAGCGACGGTGATGTCTGTGTCCGCCGCGCGAACGGACGATGCCTGCTACAACAAGGCACAAAGCCTATGATGACGCAATGTTCAATCGACGACCTGAAGCCAGTCGATGGCGAGCTTGACAAGCTCTACAAGGAGATGGAGACCCGGCTCAAAGAGTCCCGGCGCATGTCCAGGAACTGGTCGAGACCGCGAGGGGCTACAACGCCACCTCGGAGAACACGCGCGACGCCTACCCCAAGGATTGGCGGCATTTTTCCTCCTGGTGCCGGCGCGCTGGCTTCGATCCCCTGCCTCCGGGCTCGAAGGTGATCAGGCTCAATATCAGCGCCTGTGCCTCGGGCACCGCCGCCGGCGATCCGAAGCGTGGCGCCCCTGCCCTTTAGTTTGCGACCATCGAGCGGCGGCTTTCCGGCCTCGCCTGGAACTTTACCCAGCGCGGCCGGCCGTTGGACCGCGCGGAGCGGCATATCTATAAGGTTCTTGCCGGCATTCGCCGCAAGCACGCAAAGCCACCGCGGCAGAAAGAGGCGGTCCTGGCGACGATCTGCTGGCGATGATCGCCACGCTCGGCCACGACCTCAGGGCCTGCGCGACCGCGCTATTTTGCTCCTGGGCTGTGGCGGCGGCCTGCGGCGCTCCGAGATCGTCGGTCTCGACGTCATGCGCGACGACAACAGCGATGGCGCCAGCTGGATCGAGATTTTTGACGGCAAGGGCTGCTGGTCACCCTGCGCGGCAAGACCGGCTGGCGCGAGGTCGAGGTCGGCCGCGGCTCCAGCGACCACACCTACCCCGTAGTCGCGCTCGAGAGCTGGATCCGCTTTGGCCGCATCGCACGTGGACCCCTGTTCCGCCGCATCTTGTCGATCAGGTCGATATAATACGAAAAAGCCGCCGCCATTCGGGACGGGCGTCGGCTATCATGTCCAGCCATTATGCGGCGAGCGGATAGCTTTCGCCGGACCAGGCAGAGAACTTGGCGGCAAAAGCCTTCATCTCGTCGACCGCGAATGTGGTGCGCGGTTGCGAACTCGACTTGCTGGGCGAGAGGGACCTCGCCGAGAAAGGCGCTGACATGAGCGGGATGCTGCTTGGCCAAATCGAGATCCGCAAAGCAATCGGCCAGCGCCGCGTCGTCCAGCTGTACGCTGCAGGGCGCGTTCACGTCGTCAAGACGGATGCCAAATGCTTGCTCATAATGGCCGCAAGGTAATCGTTTCGGGTCGGAGACACAAGTTGCCGCCTCCTTCGCCGTAGAGTGGCCCGATACAATCACGATCGATATTGCCACCTCTTATCGATAGTGATCGCATAGTTCCCTGATTCGACTCTCAACCGCTCATATCAAGCGATTACTTCCATGTATCTGCTGCGCTAGCCCGTCCTGGCCTTGGAGTGTCGCTCCTCACCTCCTCCACCACTCACCAGCCCGATGGGAGTATCGCCCGCCAGCAGCTTCTCCTTGCTGAGCAGCGCGGCAACCTCAATCGCCTCGAAATCGGGCAAATCCCGCAGTGTGTCGAGGCCGAAGTGCAACAGGAAGGTCTTGGTCGTGACGTAGGTGTAAGGCGTGCCAAATTCAGCGGGCAGGCAGACGTTGACCCACAACAATCAAGGGGACGGTGCAGGCCAAGATTGCGGCAGGGCTTGGGCCCCCCACCCTTCTCCTCAGAACTCCGCTGCTTCCAGCTGGCGGCTGAAACTCACAGGCGCAGCCAGCTTGGTCTCTAACAGCATCGATCGCATCATGGTGTCTGCCATGAATCCGTGTGCGTGAAGCGCTCCAGAGCGAAGATGTTGGGCGTCAACCAGGTTCACTCCAATGAGCTTCACTTCTCGAGTTCTGCACAGTGTCCACGACTGGCGCCGGAGGTTGATCCGGTGATTAGGAGGAGCACTCGTTGTCGGATTCTCGACGATGTCGGACATGTGACACAACGCTTCCAGAGCGATCGCATTGTTCCGAAACGATTTTCCCAGTTGGCACGAAGGTTGCGGCCCTATGCGCAAAAGCACTGCGATGCCGCACCGACTGGAAGAACTCATCAATGATCACGCTTTTCGAACATGTGGGCGCCGCTACCGACACTGAGCGTTCCCGAGCCGACGGAAGCCTCTATCCCTTCTTTCTGAAGGCTGTCCGGACATGAACGCATTTGATGTCCGTCCAACGCTTGATGCTCCCGACGACGATCCCTATGTCTGGCTTGAAGATGTAGAGGGCGAGCGGGCACTTGCCTGGGCCGCCGGCCAATCGGCAAGGACTCTGAAGCACTTCGGTGGAACGCAGTTCGAGCGCGACCGCGCGGCTCTGACAGCCATTTTCGACAATCGCGACAATCTTCCCCTGATCGCGCGCCGTAGTCAGTACCTCTACAATTACTGGCGAGATGACGGTAATCCACGCGGACTGTGGCGCCGGACCACCCTTGCCGCCTACATGAAGGCGGATCCCCAATGGGAGCTACTGCTCGATCTGGATGCTCTCGCGGCTAGCGACGGAGAGGACTGGATCTGGGACGGCGCGTCCATCGAGCCGGAGAGACGGGAAAGAGCCGTTCTGCGCCTGTCGCGCGGCGGCAGCGACGCGGTCGTGCATCGCGAATTCGACCTGATTTCTCTGAGCTTTGTCGCCGACGGCTTCAACCTCCCCGAGGCCAAAGGCTACGTTAATTGGCTGGACCCTGACACGCTTCTGCTTTCCAGTGCGCTTGGTAATGGCATGGCCACCCGCTCCGGCTATGCGCGCACAGTTCGACTGTGGAAGCGTGACGCGGATCCCCTCACCACGCCGGCAATCTTCGAGGCCGGGTTCGAAAGCTTCCAAGTGTCTGGTCATTCGGACCGCACCGGCCGCAGCGAGCGCCTTTGGTTCATCGAGCAGCCGGCCTTCTTCGAGAAGATCAGCTGGATCGGCGATAGGAGCGGGCCGAGGAGGCAGATCGATCTTCCTCGCGACGCGTCGTGGCGGGTCTTCGGCGACTGGCTGGCGGTAAGGCCGCGCAAGCCCTGGACGGTGGGAGGCACCACCCATCCCGCCGACGCGCTGATCGTCATCTCGCTTTCCACTTTCCTCGCCGGCGGACGCCTTTTTGAGACCCTGTTTCAACCAGGGGAAAGGCGCTCCATGCAGTCATTCTTCTGGAATGACGGGAAGCTCATTATCTCTTACCTCGTCAATCTCGCACCGCGTTTCGAGATGTTCACTCCCGGCCACCAGGAATGGACGCGCCGAGTCCTGAACACCCTGCCCGCCGAAGGTACTGTCGACGTCTGGTCATTCGATGCGGCAGTTCACGAGACCAATGGAGAGGTCCTGATCTGTGCTCAGGATCCGATCACGCCGCCGCAGCTCTTGCTGTTCGATCTGAATGCCGCGCCGTCTCTCAGCGCTTCAGCAATCCTGAAGCGCAGCCCGGAGAATTTCGATGCATCCGGACTGGTGGTCACGCGCCACGAGGCAGTCTCTATCGATCATGAGCTGATCCCCTATACGCAGGTTGGTCCGGCGAACGGGAACGGAGATGCTCCGATTCACCTTTCCGCTTATGGCGGGTTCGGCGTATCATTCCTGCCCTACTACAACTCCCCGCTGGGCAAGCTGTGGCTCGAGCGCGGCGGCACGTGTGTCGAGGCGAACATCCGCGGCGGCGGCGAGTTCGGCACCCGCTGGCACGAAGCCGGGCGCAGGGAGGGCAAGCGTCTCGCCCACGACGATTTCGCCGCCGTTGCCTCCGACCTCGTGCGAAGGGGCATCACCCTGCCGAGGCGGATTGCCGCCGAGGGTGGCTCAAATGGCGGCCTGCTGATCGCAAACATGCTGACCCGCTATCCTGAGCATTTCGGGGCTCTGTTCTGCACAGCACCGCTTATCGACATGCGTCGCTACACCAAGCTCTTGGCGGGCGCGAGCTGGATCGACGAATATGGCGATCCGGACAAGGTTCACGATTGGGCTTTCCTGAAGGAAATCTCCGCCTATCACGCCGCAGCGCCGGGACAGCCCTATCCGCCTATCCTGATCGCCACCACGAAACGCGACGACCGCGTCCATCCGGGCCATGCGCGCAAGATGGCCGCAAAACTGCAGGCTCTTGGCTATCCCGCTTACTTCTACGAGGCCAGCGCAGGCGGGCACGGCTGCGGCGAGGACAATCGGGAGCAAGCCGCATTCATCAGTCTAGGCACCAATTTTCTCCGCAGCGCAATCGGCTTCAACGATCACCCTCCGGAGACGGCGGAACGCGTTGCAACGCAAGAGGGGCATTTGAGGTCCATCAACAATTCATTCGAGCAGGAGACGAAATAGTGCAGTGCATCCTTTCTGAACATCAAGGAGTGAATCTCATGGCGAGAACGCGAATGGGCGTAGCGCGGGCAACAGCAGCGGCGGTGGCCCTGATCATGGTGGGACAGCAGGCCGTCGCCGCGGAGCCTGCGCAAGCAGAGACCGTCCTGGCGGAGACGGGAGCCTCGGTCACCGAAGCGCCAATCCCTTGGCAGGTCCGCCTGCGGGCGTTGGGCGTCGTTACGAAAGATCTGGGCTACGTTGATACGCTTCCCGGCTCCGGTCTTTCGTATTCGGACACGGTGACGCCGGAACTCGATATCTCGTATTTCTTCACCGACAACATCGCCGCCGAACTCATACTCGGTACCACTTATGCCAACATCGCGGGCCAAGGGACGATCGGAGGGTTGGGCAACATCGGCAAAGTTTGGCTGCTGCCGCCGACACTCACGTTGCAGTACCATTTTACCGATCTCGGCGCGTTCAAGCCTTATGTCGGCGCCGGCGTGAACTACACGATCTTCTACAACCAGGACACTGGCAGCGCTGATGCTCTCAAGGTGAAGAACACGTTCGGCACGGCGCTGCAGGTCGGATTCGACTACATGGTGGACCAGCACTGGGGCCTCAACTTCGACGTGAAGAAGCTTTTCCTGAAGCCGGACTTCGACGTCACGGTGACCGGCGCGAAGCTGACGGGGAAGGCGGAGCTCGATCCCTGGCTGATAGGCGCAGGTGTCACCTACCGCTTTTGAATATCAGAGTGAAGTCTGCTTCCCGACTGCCGGTTTAAATGAAGGGCGCCTCGCGCGCCCTTTTTTACGGTCGACACTGCAGCGCAAGACCTCATGAAGCTATTGTCGGGCGGGGTTCTCTTCCGGCGGACCAAGAAGATGCACTGGCCAACCGGCCTTGCGCCTGAGGTGGAGTGCTTAGAAGCGCTTTGGATCGGGACGGGCTTTGGTATTGTGGGTGGAATGCTTCAGCCAGACCATTTGCCAGCATCGTCTCCCGGACGTCATGTGTGAGCTTCTTTGTCAGCGCAAGGCGAACACGGATCTCCTAGCAGGCCGTTGAAGAAGTGTCCCGTTTGGCCTTGAGGATTGCCTCGTCGCCGTTGTGATAGAAGGTGATGTCGATGGAGCCGTCGTCGAGCAGTTCAGCATGGCCGTCGCCTGTGACCTCGTCCATTTCGTCGAATCCGACCCATGTGAAGAAGACCGTCGACGGGCCGTAGCCGAGTTCGAGGGTTAGATGAGCCAAACGCCAGTGGGGCGTCCTGGGGACGACGCGCGCGAGATTCTGGTCGTGGTGGCCAGCCCAATACGATGTGAGAAGTTGCTGCCGGTGCGGGTACCGGAGGTCGCCGATAGTGACAGCCGATGTTCGACAGCGGCAAGGACATGCTCAGCCGTCAACGCGCCGAGGGCTTGGCCGGGAATGGTGGTGATGGAACCAATCCAGAAAGCGGCGGCTGCCCAGGAGAACGCCTTCGCGGGACTTTGACTCCAGTCCGCACACCCTGCTCAGATAGTCCGAAAAAGAGGTCAGAAGCGGAGCATCCGGATTATTATCTACACTGGGAACAGAAGCATGGAAGCGTTCTGGAGCCACTCGCCGCGCGTTTACCAGTGCCGACACTGCTCCAAGCTGACTATCTGCCATGACCACCTGCCGAACGTAGTCCGTTGATGCCACCGGTACCCTTCGCGGTCTGCTCCAGCGGGAAGATCGGGTCTGATCGACCCTGCTGACCTGTGCGGCGGCCTCTCTCGCTAGGGCGTCCCCCTTCCTGTCGTCCTCCTCCGCCGCTTTCGGCTGCTTTCGGCCCGCCGCCCTCGCCAAGGCGTCGTAGTCGGTAAGCGCGTCCTCCGTCTCCTTTAGGGGCTTCATCGCGTGACTAGAGTTTAGCGCGTGTTTGTAGGCGGCGGACCGAATGGTCGTCGAAATGCCACTCAGCGCCACCGCAAGATGCCCTAGGGCTTCCGCCTCATGATCTGACAGCGGCACGTCACGATTAGAGCCGATTGCCCTGCCTTCTTCCAGTTTCACAATGTTTGTAGTCATTTCCTGCTCCATCGCGTTGACTGAGATACGATGGAGACGGAAGTGGAGAACAAATTTTTACAAGCAACTAAGATGATATTCTCGTCAACGGGACAATAGTGGACGTTGAGGGCGGCGAACAGGGTGGTGGTGCCGTTGCGCTTGTAGTCGTGCCTCATCGTACCGAGCCGCCCCTTCTTCATCGGCAGGCCGGGTGGGTGCGGTCGAGCGCCGGATCTGGCTCTTTTCATCGACCGACAGAACGATGGCATGGGCCGGCGCATCGAGATAGAGGCCGACGACGGCGCGCAACTTGTCGACGAACTTCGGATCATTGGAGAGCTTGAACCTGGCGCCAGCGGTGGGGTGCGAGACCATGCGCCTTCCAGATGCGCCTGACGGCGCTGGCGCTGATTGCGGCGGCTTGCGCCATCATGTCGGCGGTCCAGTGGGTCCTCTCGCCCGGCGGATCGGCAAGCGTCAGTGCCACGACGCGCTCGCCGACATCGGGACCGAGCGGCGGAATGCGCCACTGTCGCGTCTTGTCGCGCAGCAGCCCGTCACAGCCTTCCGCGGCAAAGCGCTCCTGCCAGCGCCAGACGTCGGTCTTCGACTTGCCGATGCGGCGCATGACCTCGCCGGTGCCGACGCCGTCGGCGGGCAAAAGCACTATCTCGGCGCGCCAGACATGCTTTTGCGGGGCGTTGCGATCCCTGATCAGCGCCGTCAGACGGACGCGATCGGCCGACGAAACGGTGAACGATCTTCCTGTGCGCATGCGCCAGACTCGCACGCGCAGGCCAGAAAGGGAATCTCTGATTGGACTCCTATGTCAGGCGGGAACCACTAGACGCCGAGACCGCCGATGCAGACATGTTTGGTGTCGAGATAATCCACGATGCCCTGGAGGCCGCCTTCCTTGCCGAGGCCCGATTCCTTGACGCCGCGGAACGGCACCTCCGGCGTGGTGATCAGGCCTTCATTGACGCCGGTACTTCAGTCCTTCCATCACGCGGAAGGCGCGACCGAGATCGCCGGTGTAGAAGTAGGCCGCGAGGCCGAACTCGGTGTCGTTGGCGAGCGGCGTGCCCGACCTGAGACATGGGTGACGTTTTGTACCGGACACGGATGAAGTGCACCCCTCGGGTGAGCGTTTGCTCGATAATATCCACTGAAGTGAAGCAGTCGGTCTTAATGCTGGAACTCATGCCACCCGACCGACCCGGGAATTCGCAGCAGCGGCGCCGTCGAGTGCAGAACGAATGCCGTCAACCAAGGGGTCGATCTCGCTTTCGGTGATTATATAGGGCGGACAGATTCCAAGCACGTCTCCCATATTGCGGATCATGACGCCGTGCTCGCGGCACCGCCGCTCGACATCGCCGATCCTCAGCTCGGGCGCGAAGACGCGACGGGCGCACGATCCTCGACGATCTGAACCCCCGCGATGAAGCCGCGGCCGCGGGCTTCACCGACAAGCGGATGGTCGCCGAGCGCGTCCGCGAGGGCTCCATGCAAGTGATCGCCGAGACGACGCGCCTGGGTCACGAAATCGATCTCGCTGTAGATCCTGATCGCCTCGGCGGCGACGGCCGCTATCACCGGATGACCGGAGTAGGTGAAACCGTGACCGAACACGCCGACCTTGTGGGCCTCGTCAGCGGCGCATTGATAAATCTTGTCGAGATAATGACGCCGCCAATGGGCAGGTGACCGGATGAAAGCCCCCCGGCGATCGAGAGCATGTCCGGTTCCATCCCAAATGTCTGGCTACCAAACCAGTTCCCGGTGCCTCCGAAGCCGCAGACCACCTCGTCGGACAGCATGAGGATAATTTCTCACTTTCTTGCGAAGATCGGGGGTGTCCACGGTCATTCGTATTACGCGAGATCCGCGAGGCCAAAAACCATCATACCAGAGAGGCGAAACTGCTATCTAGGTGTTTAGATGCAAGAAATTAATCCTGCATTGTTCCCGCACCAGGAACACCCGAGAGGATACCAAGCAGTATTGAACCTTGTTGAAAATGCTCTCGGCGCGCTGGGCGTTATAATTTCTCGAAGGCGATCACAAGGACGTCGCGATAAGCGTACGGCATTTTCAGGTTTTCGGCCACAATCGACGATACATCGTGAAAGGTTTCGCGGTCGTTGCAGATCACAAAATCATTCGGGGAGTTCATTTCGACCTCGCCGAGGAACTCCTTTGAGGCGTCGGTGATCATGCTCATGCCGCCGGTGACGTTGACCCGCCCAATCATATAGCAAGCAATGAAGTCCACCCCGTCCTGGTGAAGGCCCTCGGGTGCCGGTTTGCCATTTACACCATCGCGCGCGACAATCCGGTAGGGATGGATCTTGATATTCCAACGATCATGTCGGGCGGCTTCACATAGAATTCTGCAGAAACCTGTCAGAATCTTTTCTAAGACGGGATGGTCTATAAAGGAGTTTTCAAGGGGCTCGAAGTGGCGCTTGAAGCCGCCATTCAGATGATTGACACTTTTTGATTGTTCGTAGGGGGCGTGGGGTAGGAGCCTAAAGATTCCGTCAGTCGCGTCATATTCAAAAGCGCTATAGCGCCGGTAACGATATGTTCCGCCGTCACGCATGTATTCATCGAGAAGAAGTCGATTCCAATGGTCAGCAAAGTTCTTCCAGGCTGCATCAATTTCGATGCCAAAGCAGGCTTCGGCGCGCTCGCCTTTTGAAAACCACCATCCATTTGTCACCAGACCGTCAGTGCATTGTTGACTGAGGTTGGCCGGCGCCTGGGGTGCGTTGTTTTCCACGGGTGTCTCCCTTTTGGTGACTTGGCGAGGACGGAACGCTTTGGACAACGCTATGTGGGTTGCGGCTTGGTATTCCCAAAGGTCGCGGTCCCTAATGTATCTCGGCGTCCTGGCTCGGATCGACCGAGGTAAAAAGCGTGTGTGATCGACTATGTAGCTGACGCTCCCGCTAACGCCCTCGAGGGCGGATGCAATGGCCCGTTCGCACATCTGGTGAATAGTACTGCCCCATGCACCTGAAACCGCCTCTTGGGACCAGGCTTGCTCAAGCCCTTGCTTCAAAACGATTGATGCCACGTCAAGAGAAGCGGTTTCGAGGTGACGCAGCGCGTCGAAGATAATGGCCGCGGCAGGGGCCTCGCGGACTTCGAGAACCTTTTGGCCGGTTGTGATGTGTTCAAGCCCGACAAAGCGGCCGTGCCCGAATTTGCCGACCGTGTTATTCAGGAACGGGATTGCGTCGACCAATGCAACATCACGGTCATCAATTGACACGAGACTTCCGTCTGCAAACCCGAGTTTGATCTCTACCGGCTGCTCTGCGGGAATGTGGCGCGTCCAAGCAAATGCCTCCTCGGGGATGGAAAAGTTCTCGGGATCTTCCAAAGGCCCCGACTCGAATTCCCGACACCAGAGGTTTTCGTCCGCGCTCCACGTGCGGTCCGCCACAAAAGTCGCTCCACACTTGGACAGGTCGGAGGTCTTCTGTTGTCGGGATATCACAGAGCATTCATACGGACTGCCGAAGTTGCCGGAAAATCCTGAGCGCTTAATGCTATTGTTAAGGCGCGGAAGACTGTTTTGAGAAAGGTTTGCTGTATGAAGAACCAGCCGTGAGTTGATTGACCTAGCATGATTAACAACCAAAGATGCGATTATGGGACGGCTCAACGAACTGCTCAACGGATAGATGCCAAGGTACTTGGCGTGGGCTCGAATGGCTGATTTCACGCCTTGTTCGACAAAGGCATCCCGCCCTTCGAGGCAGACAAAGCGCGCGCCGAACATGGCTGCCGTCCGTTCCAACAAAGGCTGATCGATGCGCGTTCCGACATCCGCTGCGACAGCTTCAATGTTCGCAAAGCCAAGGCTTTGCAGCTTGTAGAGAAGATAGGTGCTGTCGAGACCGCCGCTGAACATGGTTGCAACTGGTGCGGTTCGGTCCGGAAAAGCCTCCAGATCTTCAAAACTCGAAATGCCGCCGATGGCGGGTTTGGTGGAAGCCAAGATGGGGTTCATTTGGATGTCCTGCTCTCAAACCAGATGCCAGCAAACGTCGCAGCGAGGACGAGGCCTGCGCCTATCAAGCTCGGTACTGTCAAAGGCTCATTCAGAAGAAGGTGCGCTAGAACGAAACCAAAAAAAGGTTCTGTTCCCATCAAGAAGCCAACCCGTGTCGGTGTGGATTTTCTCACTGCGGCATTTTGAATGTAGAATGCAGCGAGGGTGCAGAAGAGTGCAAGGAAGGCAACAGCGCCCCAAAACTGAAGGGTGGCCCTCACAACAAGGCCTGAAATTCCGAACTGAGCGACGGCCAAAACGAAAGTAAGTGTTGCCACCGTCGATCCTTGGATGGCCGTCAGGGCTGCAGATGAAATCTGCCGGCCGGCCAGAAGGCGTTTGGTGGAAACGACCATAACCGCTCGCAGAATCGCGGCCCCCAAGACAAGCGCGTCACCCGGGCTGAACCTGCTGATCCCGCCAGTGAGAATGCCGACACCGATGCACGCTATGGCAGCACTTGCCAAAATGCCCGTAGGTGGAAGTCGCCGTGATAGCCCATAGTCGATGCTCGGCGTGAAAATCACACAAAGCGATATGATCAAGGCCGTGTTCATTGCGCTTGTCGATGCAACGCCGTAAGTTTCAGCAATAAAGATGCAAAAAAGTATTGTTCCCAATGCGAAGCCGCGGATGAAATCGCCCCAGGAGACCAATGCGATCTCATGTCTTGCAGCCACTGCCGTAATGATCGTAGTAATCAGGAAGCGATAAAGAACAAGTATCGAAACCGGCGCGTAGAACAGTGCGCCTTTCCCGACCGGATAGCTCGCCCCCCAAACGAATGCGACTCCCAGCAAGGCTAGATCCACCGAGAAAGATGGCGTCCGTGTTTTCCTGACAGGTATTGGAGAACTTTCGAAAACGTCCACCTTCAAAGTTTCCTTTGTGTTAGCCATCCACCCCTGCTGCGAGGGTCAAACAGATCAGGTCGTTCAGCCTCTTGGGCGATCCGTGCCGCGGCGTACTTGTTTTTGGTAACGCAAGTGCCGTGCCGATTCGGAAAACCATTGCTAGACAACAACCTGGTCGCCTTGATAGTTCGGCGGTTCATGTCCATTGTTGTCAGAATGCCGACAATGACTTCAACTGCAGGGATCCTACCGGCAGGGCCTCAAGGCGAACACGCGGCTCCAAGATGCCGACACGATGGCTGGTTCAGCCATGCTTCGACAGTTGCCTGTTTTTTCAGTTCCTTTGCTGTTCGTGCGCTAACCGCAACGCTCCATACTAGTCTCGCGTGGCTGTCCCCGTGGGGTGGGCGGCAGAAAGCGATTAGGCCCGCTGAAAGAGGCGAACCGCATCCGAAGGATCGTAACCAAGAGAAGGACCTGAAGCGAGAGCGAAGGTTGCGGGAGGCCGCGGCGGGCCTAAAAGGCAATGCCGACCGCCCCAGGAAAGGCTGACAAAAACCGCAGCGGCCGACTGTCCAATAGGGTGCGCCGGGCCAGGGCGAGCCAAATGGCAGGGGCTGCCGGGGGACCCTAAGAAAAGCCTGGGTTCACGAGCACCCGGCGCGCGCCATCAGGCGGCCAGCTACTTGGAGGGCGGGTGTATCATGCCTGTTTGTCGGGCCGAACCAGATCCATGTGGCTGACGCCGAGGGCCAATGCCAGTTCATAGATCGTGATAATTGTCGGATTTCTTCGGCCTTTCTCCAAGCCGCTGATGTACTGCTGACTGAACCCGGAAATCTCCGCAAGCTGCTCCTGCGTCAGGCGCTTCCTTTGCCTGATCCTCTGCACATTCCGTCCGACCAACTTGCGCATATCCATGCACGCAAGCCAGCGGATCAGGCGGCTTGAGTTTATCAACTATAATATGTAATCCACATTTAGCAGGCACAGGGCTTCGCGGGTCCATTGGCCGGAGATAGAATTAGCGATGTTGCAGCCCAGATCGAACACGCCGTTCGCCGACGAGGTCCCCTGGTCGGACCGCATTACAGCCTACGACAAGGACCACTTTACAACCTATATGAGGCTCCTGGACGCCTCGGCCGACAACGCCACTGAAGAGGAAATGGCCAAAGTGATCCTCGGCATTGATCCGGCACGCGAACCTGAGCGCGCACGCAACGTTCTTCGCAGTCATCTCGACCGTGCAAACTGGGTGGTGACGAGCGGCTACAAGGATTTGTTCGCCAGTTGACGAAATGGGCGGTGCGGTCGCTTCGCTTCAAGCAACGAAGTCGCGCAACCGCCATGCATCGACGTATCACCACAGCGCGGATGGCCCAGCGCTTCGCTGTCTCATCATTTTGTCCTCCGCTCGCCAATGGCTGCTTCCCAGGAATGGGTGCGGCGGCGAATCATGACAGGAACGGGTCCGCCGTCTGAGCCGCACCGCATCCGAAGGGCCGGATGGACAACCTACTGAAAGCTCACAGCTGGCTAAGGGTTGCGGGACGCCGCGGCGGGCCTAGAAGGATGCGGCGCCACCTGCTGAGAAAGGCACAAAACAGAGCGAATTGCGAGAGTCTAACGACGCGCTAGGAGGCGCAGCGGAATGGTCGAGACGCCAGAGCCAAGAAAAGCGGGGCTCGACCCACCGGCACACGGCACGCGCGGTGATGGGCGCGGGCGCCCACTACGTGCGCAGGCTCAACAGAATCTCACACGGATCAGCATCGAGGGCCGCAGTTACGTCGAGAAACTCAATGACATCGAGACGCCGTTCGCCACCCTCATATTTCGCCACGAAAGATTGCGGACGACCAAGCTTCTCAGCCACCTGCGCCTGCGTCAGCCCTTTGACATTGCGCAGTGAGATCAACTGGGCCAGAAACCGCTGGTGGCGGGGAGATCGAAGAGATTTGGGCATTTAGGTGAACCGGCAGGTAGAGACCGGCTCAGCGACTAATCCCCGTTTCGGATTATCCCATTTTGGGATATTCTGCCTTGGATCCAGCGATCAACATGCGAGGTTCGCGGCAGACATGAATCAATCAACGGGAACAGATAGGACTCAAAGCTCAACACTGCTCGACGAAGTCCCTTGGTCTGACCGTCTTACCGCCTACGACAGGGCGCACTTTACCATCTATATGAGGCTCCTGGACGCCTCAGCCGATGAGGCGCCCGAAGAGGAAATGGCCCAACTGATCCTCGGCATTGATCCGGCACTTGAACCGGAGCGCGCCAGGAAGGCGCTTCGTAGTCATCTCGACCGTGCGAACTGGATGGTGACGAGCGGCTACAAGGAATTGTTCGCCAGCTGACAAATTCGCAGTGCTCGGTCATAGAAGCGTTCCTGTGCCATTGGTCAGGCTGATCGGGGCCTGCACCACAGACGCGCCGGCAAAATGGACCCGGTGGCGAGCACAATTCAGTTCCCAGGAAATCGGGGTTTGGCAACTGTCCGAGCGTCTGACGTGATAGAAGGTTCCGCTCTGTCTGGATGGGTATTAGCCCGGAGCAGCACTCCATATCGTACCGGCGCTCGACGAAGGGTCCACCTCTTCGCTTTCAAGCCGCATAACCGATAGCCATCGCCCTAAGTCAAGGGTTAGAGATTACCGGCAGGCAGGTATGCAAGCGGGCCATCCTCGGAAACTATATAACCGCACGACTAGCTGTGAGCTTTCGGGAGGTTGTCCATTCGGACCGGACCGGGGAGACTGGAGTTACCAAGCTTCAGCACTCACCGGAGGGTCCGAATGAACATCCATAAGAATGCCCGTCTCACACCGCTGCGTCGAGAGGAGATGGCGCTGTCGGTGATAGAAGGCGCTTTCTCCAAAGCCCATGCGGCGCGTGTCTACGGCGTGTCGGCCAAGAT
>NZ_RZOS01000779.1:0-1602 GCF_004022605.1 Mesorhizobium sp. M4B.F.Ca.ET.089.01.1.1 | reverse complement strand
ATATCGAACTGGTGGTCATCGACGACGGTTCCGAGGACGATACCGAGGCCTATCTTGCTTCGCTTGCCGATCCGCGCCTGGCGTGGCGCCGCCTCCCGGTGCCCTCCGGCGCCAACCGGGCGCGCAACGAAGGCGCGGCGCTGACCAGCGCGCCGCTTATTGCGTTTCTCGATTCCGACGATGCCTTTTGTCCCGGGCGCATCGAACGGCTGATCGCCTTCTTCGATGCCAATCCGGATGTCGCATGCACGATCGACGGCTTCAAGGACGTCGCCGACAGGCGCCAGCGCCTGCATCGATTGCCCGACCCGACGCCTGACGCGGAGAGACTGCGCCGGCTCCTGCTTTGTCACTGCGTGCCGCTGACCAATTCGACCGTTACAGTGCGCCGTTCCGCCTTCGCGTCGATCGGCGGCTACGATGACGGTTTGTACCGCCATCAGGACCGTGAGTTCCTGGTCAGGCTGGGACGGCAGCACCGCATCGCCTTCGGCAAGGCCGTCGACGTCCTCAAATACCGCGAAGCCAATTCGATGTCGCGCACCCATGCCGGCTACATCGCCGGGCTGAGCGATTTCGTCGCCCGCTGCGAGGACTATCAGACGCCGGATTACGCCACGATCCTCAGCTACCTGACGCTGCGCGGCGTCCTGAAGGCTCTGGCGCAAGGCAGCTTCGGCGTGGCGCTGGCGGAAATCATGGCGTGGCGCAGGGCGAGCAACCTGCCCGGCGGCTTTGGCGTGGTGACTGGCTATTTCGCCGGGCGCCGGCAAAGGCGCCAGCTCGAACAGTCGCTCTCTCAGGCGGCCACGACGTCGGCCGAATAACGCAGTTCACGCAACGGTTTGACCCGGCTGGTCGTCTCGGCATAGAGCGGATGCGCCTTGTAGGCGGCGAGCGCGGCGTCGTCCTCGAATTCGGCGTAGACGACGACGTCGATCGCGTTGGAGAACAGATCGACCTTGGTGTTGAGCGTAACTTCGAAATGCGTCGAATACGGGATCCTGCCCAATTCCAGCAGGCCCGATCGAACGGCCTCCACATCCTCCTTGCGTCGCACGCTGAAGAAAACGATGTGCCGGATCAACCCAGCCTCCCTGATCGTCATTTCAGGCGTGTTTTGTGGGAGCAAGGGCGCAGCGTCAACCGGCAACGATGTCGCGCCTGCCATGCGCGGCGTCAGACCGCGCCGGTGACGTAGCGCACGATGCGCGATACCTCCCTGACCGTCGTGTCGAGGTAGCGGCCCTGATTGTAGAGGCCGTCCCAGATCAGGGCGAAGGTGAGGGTGATGATGACGATGACATAACGCATGACTAAAGTTATCGCATGCGGGTGGCGGCAACCATAGAGATTCCAAGGGCCGAGGACATTCTCCTCTGGATTTGTTGGCTCCAGAACCGTCTTCGCCTGCCTCTTGAAGTTGACCCTGATGCCGTGGAAGATTGTGTCGGGAATTCAACGGAAAATGTAGCCGCTGCATTTGTGCCGGATGAATGAACCTCAAGAGGGGTGCGGGGTCGGCCATGTGTGCTGGCCTCCCGAAAGTCGGGGGCAGGAAATGGCTTTCAAGCAAGACTTGGGTGTTGCGCCCGGCGACGC
>NZ_RZOS01000778.1:0-1606 GCF_004022605.1 Mesorhizobium sp. M4B.F.Ca.ET.089.01.1.1 | reverse complement strand
CAGGTCCTTGATGCTCTGCATGGCCGTCTCCATTCCGTTGGTTGACGGCAAAGAACGGAGATAGCCGAAGCGAGCCCATGCACCTTTAGGGCCGAAACGGAGTGGAGGACCGCGACAGCGGTTGCGTGGGGGAGGGCTATCGTAGCTTGTCCGTCAAATCACCCAACGGACGGAAACGGCGCCGAAACGCATCGGACATCGACCAGCTCGACGACAGCTCAGCTTGTTGCCAGGGGCTGGGGTTATCGACCGCGATCGTCTTCGTCGCGCTCACGGTCTCGCCGCGCCTCCATTTCGGCCTCGATAGGCTTCAGCCCGGCGCTTCTGTCCTGTTGTGGCTGCTCGGCCTGCTGGGACCGCATATGTGCCTCGGTGGCCTGTCGCTCGCGCCCCAGGCGGGAAAAGTCAGAGCGGGCAGTGAAAGAGACCTCTGTATTGTCGTCCGGCAAGCGTTCGGGCAAGTCTGCGCGGTCGACGGCAATGATCCGCTCATCCGTGACGATGCTGGCGACTCTATCGTCATTGCCGAGAATTTTGCCGGTGATTTCCTCTCCCGGCCGTGCCGTGCGGATATTGTGTTCAAACGGCTTCTCGCCGCACTGTTCGAGGTCGGCAAATGCAGCGCGAAGCGCCTCGCGGCGGTTCGGATTGCTAGCGTCCTCCAGCACATGCTTCATTGCCGGACTGGACGGGTCGTTTGTGGTCTCGATTGATGCCTCGATCACCCGCGGCTTGCTGATGACGGTAAAATCCACCTCATGGCCGTAATGGCGGCCAAGCTCGATAATGAACGCTTCCTGGGCGCGACCGTTGCCCTCGCGGAATGGATGCACGTAATTGAGTTCGGCGAGGACCTGGCCCGCTCGCTCAGCGAATTGCTCCGGGGTAGCAGTGCGAAGAACGTCGGGATCGCGGATCGGCTTGAAGGCCTCGTCCAGTCCGAAGTCGATGCGTGAGCCATGCAGGAATGAGGTGCTGCCCTTGGAAAGGCTGCCGATCGGCTCGACGCGCTGGCCGTCGACGATCGGGCTTTCGTTGCGCGTGTGACCGGCCCATTCGTAAACGTCCTGAAAAATATAGCCGTGTAGGGCCTTCAGATGGTCCTTGTCGAAATTGCCGCTCGGGCCGCGGCCCTCCGCAATCTCACTCTGTCGAACATGCGTCATGGCATATTCGGCCGGTCCCAGCTCCGAGTGTCTGGTCAGCCCAAACTTGTTGCGTAGAACACCACTGCGATCTGGATCGCCGGGCGTGTCGGGGTAGGTGTACGATCCCTTTGACTCGTCCGCCAATACGATTCCTCATGAAAAAAGCCGCCCGTGATCGCAGGCGGCTTGTTCAAACAAGAGTTGGAGCGTCAGGCGCGCTTGAAACGCGCCTGCATCTGCTCGCGAAATTCTTCCGACGTGATCTCGCCGGCGACATACCGGGCGTTGGCCGCCTCGAGAACAGGATCGTGGGTGTAGCCCTGCCGGATATTGGCAGCGCGCGCCTGATCGGTGGCCTTCTTGCGCTTGGCAATGGCCTCCGGGGAACGATCGGGACGTGCGGAATGGATGTTCATCTGCCAATCTCCAGTTGCCTTGCACCCTAGCAAGAAAAGTGC
>NZ_RZOS01000777.1:0-1608 GCF_004022605.1 Mesorhizobium sp. M4B.F.Ca.ET.089.01.1.1 | reverse complement strand
CCTATTCCGGCTTCGAACATGCCTCGACACGGCGTGCATAGCCAGTTGTCGGGACGTCCAAATGGACGTCCATTTTGCCGTCTTCTCCCACTGGACCCTCCGTCTCTCGCGATCGGAAGGATTCTTGGCACATTCACCTCATGAGCCGCACGAGGGGAGCGGCGTGGCGCTTACGATTGAAGGACGGACTGATGAACAGAAAGCGGTTTACGGAAGAGCAGATCATCGCGGTTCTGCGTGAGCATGAGGCGGGAGCAAAGGCGGGCGACCTGGCGCGCAAGCATGGGATCTCCGAGGCGACGCTGTATAACTGGAAGGCGAAGTATGGCGGGATGGACGTCTCCTGCCAAACGGCTGAAAGCCTTGAAAGACGAGAACGCGAAGCTGAAGAAGCTGCTCGCCGACCAGATGCTCGAAGCGTCGGCACTGCGCGAGCTTCTTTCAAAAAATGTATGGTCCGCCCCGTCCGTGCAAGGGTTCGCGACATCGCCGACGACGATTCCAGTTGCATAAATGTATCCGGCCTCTCGCGAGTGAGCTGCTGTTGCAGCCAGGCCATGATGAGATCCGCGCACGCCGTTCCCAATAAATGGTTCGGGCACGAAGCCCGCTTTTTTGCACAGGGCTTACGGCATGCTGATCCACTGTTTCGTCATCACTATTCCCGAACCTTGCAATCGAGCCGGAGCGTCAGGCGAAAGCAGGGTCCCTGCGTTCGTAGAGCGCTCCCGGCTTGGTCAGGACAACCCAGACAATGCGCGCCATCTTGGCGGCAAGTGCGACAACGGCTTTGTTCGGGTGCATACGGCTCTGCAACCCATCAAGCCAGCTTCCCAGGCGATCCCGGGTTCGATCCAGGTGGCGAAAGCATGATCGCGCGCCATGAACGAGCAGCTTGCGAACGTAGCGGTTCCCGCGCTTGCTGATACCGAGTAGCTTCTGTTTGCCCCCGGTCGAGTATTCTCGAGGGACAAGCCCCAGCCATGCGGCCAGGTCGCGAGCCTTCTGGAACTGGCATCCGGTGCCGACGGCCGCCAGTAGCGCGGTGGCTCCCAATGCTCCGATTCCGGGGATCGTCATGAGCCGGCGGGCAACATCTTCTCGGTCTGCAATCGCTGCGATCTCCCTCGTCACGTCGTTGATGCGCTGCTCCAACTGGCGCGATCGGCGAACAGGTCCACAAGCAGTTTGCGCATTGCCGGCGAGAGGTCATTCGACAGGTCATCGAGAACCAGTGGCAAGTCGAGCTTGAACAGTCCGGCGCCCTGTCTCAATGCGATGCCGTATTCCAGGCAGAATGCTCGCATCTGGTTGATCAGACGGGTTCGCGTGCCGATCATCTGGTCGCGCACCCGATGCAAGGCTTGGAGGTCGGCTTGCTCCTCCCTCTTGATCGCGGCAAATCGCATCGTCGGCCGCGTGGCTGCTTCGGCGATAGCTTCGGCATCGATGATGTCGCTCTTGTTCGACTTGACGTAGGGCTTCACGAACTGCGCTGGGATCAGGCGAACCTTGTGCCCCAGTGCCTGAAGTCTCCTGGCGATCCATTGCGATCCAGCGCACGATTCCATCCCGACGATTGCTGGCGCTGCCCGCTCAAAGAACTTC
>NZ_RZOS01000776.1:0-1609 GCF_004022605.1 Mesorhizobium sp. M4B.F.Ca.ET.089.01.1.1 | reverse complement strand
CCATGGCACCGGCCATCAGGACGTCGCCGAGATCGGCCAGGCCTTCGAGCTCTTGTCGCCGCTGCTCGGCCTCGGCATCGCCTCGATCCTTTTCGCCGTGGCGTTGCTCGCCTCCGGCCTCAACTCAACGGTCACGGCGACGCTTGCCGGCCAGATCGTCATGGAAGGCTTCCTGCGCCTGCGCATCCCGCAATGGGCGCGCCGCCTGCTGACGCGCGGCATCGCCATCGTTCCGGTGGTGATCGTCACCGCGCTCTACGGCGAGAGGGGCACCGGCCAGCTGCTGGTGTTCAGCCAGGTGATCCTGTCGATGCAGTTGCCCTTCGCGGTCATCCCGCTGGTGCAGTTCGTCTCCGACAAGAACAAGATGGGCAATTTTGCCATCCCGCGCGCGGTCGCCATGCTCGCCTGGGTCGTCGCCGCCGTCATCCTGGTGCTCAATTTCAAGCTGCTCTACGACACCATCGCCGGCTTCGGCTGAGAACAATGCACGTCGCCCAAGAGTGCGCTGCGGTTTGGGACGACGACATGCATGAAAGCAAGCGACTTGAGGCGTGCCGCTTGAATTCCTCCAGGCGCGGCACGCCCGGGGACCCGCGCCACCGCGACAAATCCGCGGGCCGCGCTATCTTCTCAAGCCACCATGACCGGAACCGCCGAGGCCCGCCAATTCTACGCCCGACTGATGGCCGCCCATGCCGGCTCGGCCGATCCGCGCCTCGAGGAGGCCTTCGCCACGGTGCCGCGCGAGGCCTTTCTCGGGCCGGGGCCGTGGACCGTCGTCGCCGGTGACGGCAGGGTCGAGACGCCGACCGCAGATCCCTCCCACATCTACCAGAACGTGCTGGTGGCGCTCGATGCCGACAAGGGCATCAACAATGGCGAGCCCATCCTGCACGCCATGTGGATCGGCAAGGTCGCGCCCAAGCCAGGCGAGGTCGTCACCCATATCGGCGCCGGCACCGGCTATTACACTGCGCTGCTGGCGAAGCTGGCCGCGCCCGGCGCGGTCATCGCCTTCGAGCTTGACGCAGCACTTGCCGCCCGGGCCGAGGAGAACCTCGCCGCCTTTGGCAACGTGACGGTCATCCACGGCAATGCCGTCGCGAGCCCGCTGCCGCCGTCCGACATCGTCTATGTCAATGCCGGCGTGGCAGCGCCTCCGGCCGCCTGGCTGAAGGCGCTGAAGCCGGGCGGCCGTATGGTCTTCCCATGGCGCCCTGCCGAACGCGTCGCGCTGGCGGTGCTGGTGACCAGCACGGAATCCGGCTTTGCCTGCCGCCCGTTCATGGGCTCGTGGTTCATCCCTTGCGTCGGCGCATCGACCACGGACCCCTCGGCGAAAATCCCCGATCGCGAAAAGGCGGCGCGCAGCCGCTCGATCTGGCTGATCAGCGACAAGGCGCCGGACCGCACCGCCACTGCCATCATCGGCGACGTCTGGTTTTCGTCGCGAGGCGTCGACGTCAGCGGGGACGAGCGCGCTGAGCGGCGGAATCTTTTGCGGCCGCTGTCGGGCCGACGCCCGTCCAAACGTCCTTAGAGCAATTCCAGGAAAAGTGCGCAGCGGTTTTCCGTCCGGAATTGCGTCAAAACAGATACTTAGAGC
>NZ_RZOS01000775.1:0-1613 GCF_004022605.1 Mesorhizobium sp. M4B.F.Ca.ET.089.01.1.1 | reverse complement strand
CCCTCGAGCTGGCCGATCTCGCGCCGCGATGGGCGCGTGAGCGAGCAGCATGCCGATACCGATGCGCGGAACTGCCTTTCGGCCTTTCCCGCCTCCGTCCGAATAGCGATTTGCCTGAAATCCGAAGATGACACGGAGGATACGCCCGATACTCGACACAAGCCTGGCTTTGCTCGACCGAACCTTGCCGGTTTCGCGTCCGCCAGAAACAAAGATCAAATTAGCGGCGATCCGTTAGCGCTCCGTTAACCCTCTGCCCGCCTTAATCAACTTTGGAGGCGTTGCGTTCTGCTCCGGTGCAACCGAGAGGAATACGCGAACCATGGGCATGGTACTGTCTTTCGTGCCGCGACCGGCACCAGTAAATCGAGCAGTTCAGAACACCGGCACGCCGGCGGCGGTGATCATCTTCCCCGGCGTCCGCTACGAACAGCCGCCAGTGGCCGGCGAGACGCGGCCGGCTGGCCCGGACAAGCCGCCGACGCCCGTGCCGCATCACTAGGGCGGGCGGCAAGGACTGTCCAACACTTGGGGATAGCGCAGGCGGGGCCGGCCGGTCAGTACTCCTGCAGCTCGCAGGAGCTCTGCTCCAGGAAACGTGACACGATCGGTTTCCAGCTGTCGTCCGGCACGAAGGCGCGGATGACGAAGATGCCTTCCTCGATCGGCGCCTCGACGAAGATCGCGCCCTGGAGCTCCTCCGGAAGTTCCCGGCGCACATCGATCATCTGCGCCGGAGTCAGCACCACCGTATCGAGCACGCCGCCGGTCGCGGTGTGGTCGTTGAAGGAATAGAAATTGTGGCCGTTGCGGTCATAGACCGAGACCGACCAGAACGGCACGTGGCCCGGCGCCTTGATGCGCACCAGGCCCTCGGCGAGGTCGAAGCGGCACGCGGCCGCGTAGAACAGCGGATCGACCGACTTCACCACCGGCGCGCCGCCGGCCTCGGCGTCGAGCCTGGTCATCCTGTAGAGGTCCGAGGCCATCGCCAGCCGCGACCAGGCATCGCGCTCGGAAAAATCCGGCACCAGCATCAGCACCACGATATGGACGATGCCGGCGCCGATCAGGCCGAGCAGCACGGCGTGGAAGAGCCTACGCATTGCAGCCCACTTTCACGATGCTGGGCAGCGACACGTCGGAAAGGCCGGTGCTGCTGGCGATCGGGGTGTCGTAGAAGGTGAGCACGAAATACATCTTGCCGAAGCCGTCGGTCAGCAGCCAGTTGCCGGGGGCGGGGCGGTTGCCGACGGCAATCGTCACCGCATTGTCGGGCTGGCGCAGCACCTGGTAGGACTGAAGCGCGGCCAGCCTCGGCTTGCCGGTGTCGACCACGCCCAGCGACTGGTCGGCGGCATAGAGCGTCCAGAAGCGGGCGGTCGGGAATCCGCCTTCGATCGTATAGGCGCATTCGCGCCTCAACGGCTCGCCTGCGGCATCGCGCTCGGCGATGAAGGACAGGCCCTCGGCCTTGCCCAGCGCCAGCACGCCCTCGCGCGCCACGCGCGCTTTCGAATAGGGGTCGGCGCCTTGCGTGCCGATCTCGGGAAAGGCCGTCCATTGGCCGATCCTGATCGCGCCGACGCCGTCCTGCGCCTGCAGCGCATACC
>NZ_RZOS01000774.1:0-1617 GCF_004022605.1 Mesorhizobium sp. M4B.F.Ca.ET.089.01.1.1 | reverse complement strand
AGATGGCTGATTTCGAAAGGAGAATGTCATCACCAGCTGAGGTGATGCCGACTGTCGCTGCGACCGCGAAAGCGGCAACAAAGGAGCCCGCAACTCGCACCGTGAATCGCAAAGCCGCCCTGCCGCAACCGAAACGTGCGAAAGTGGCGTCGAGTGGCGGATCTGGAAACGAAGCGGAGGCAAAATCGGACGTAGCGGCCATCGACGCGCGGATTAAGATAGCCGAAGAAAGCCTGAAGCCCAGCGCTGAACGCCTCAAGGAGACGGTTTCTCAGAAAGTCGAAAGGCTCGGCCAAGCATCGCCCACGAAACGACGAAACTATCTCGATATTTTCGCGACGACAGTTCCCGATCCGGTCGAACTCGGCGTAGAGCACGTCCAGCGATCAAATAATCGGTTGTGATATGACGTCGGGCATCCACTTTGATGAGGTGGATGATGGGAAGAGCACTGAGCGACGATTATTGATCGCGGGTCTTGAAAGCTTCGGACGCGGGCATGTCTGCCGGCAGGCGGCGGCGCGGTTCGGGAAGGTATATCGAGTGCGATCCGGAGGATCGCACGGGCGAAGATCGGCGAGCGGACGCAAGGGCGCCGACGTGCGTCCAGCCTTGACGCACACAAAGCTTCTCGTCGGGCTGATCGATGAGCGCCGCCGACCGTCCTGGCGGACAGCTTCAACAGAATGCCAAGGATTGAGAGAGCGGTAACGCTCTTTCCGCGCCCGGATTCGCCGACGACGCCGAGCGTTTCGCCCTTCTTCACCTGGAACCTGATGCCGCCCAAGGCGCGGGTGACCCTCTCTTCGACGTAAAAAATACACTGGTGGCTGGCGTTTCCGGCGCGGATGTTCGACCGGGTGGTCAGCTCGAACTGGCGCCCCTCGACTGCTCCGTTCCGCGCAAAACCACAACATATCTGCACGTTGGCTATCTCGTCTGACGTTGCACGTTCCGAGGGAGGTGCTTTGGTTAGGATCTGGTCATGCGAAGTTCTCATATTAGCTTAATTTGGCACTCATTTTGAGAACAGTAGCATCAAAAAATGGCAAATTGTCCCATTCATTTCGCCAGACCATCGTGATCAGGATTGCTCCGTAAACCTTTTAGTTGGGAGCAGACATGCTGTGTAGAATCGTTGGCGCGCCGGTCCAGGACGGGGCCGGGCGCATGGGCTGCGACATGGGGCCGAGCGCGCTGCGCGCGGCGGGTCTCGCGCATGCGCTGACAGAACTCGGCCATGAAGTGGAGGACGCAGGGGCGGTTGCTCCCGGGCCGCTTCCGCCTGTGGTGCATGAGAACCGCGGCCTGAATGCGCTGCCGCAGGTCTCGGCCTGGACCGAAGCGATCGCCAAAGCTGCCTATGCGGCAAGCCGGCAAGCAATGCCGATCTTTCTCGGCGGCGATCACAGTATCTCTGCCGGCACACTGTCGGGAGTTGCTCGGCGTGCCAAGGAGTTGGGCCGGCCGCTCTTCGTGCTTTGGCTGGATGCCCACCCGGATTTTCACACGCTCGACACTACGGTCAGCGGCAACCTGCACGGCGTCCCCCTCGCCTATGCCTGCGGCCAAAAGGGCTTTCACGGCTATTTCCCAGATCTGCCAGCTGCCATCGAT
>NZ_RZOS01000773.1:0-1623 GCF_004022605.1 Mesorhizobium sp. M4B.F.Ca.ET.089.01.1.1 | reverse complement strand
GCGGGTCGTCGCCATGCAAATGCCCGCCGAGCCGTTGGAGCGGGATGTATACGGCGAGTTGCTCAACGCGCTTGGCGCGCCCGGTCCTACGAATGACAGCAGCTATCGCCTGAAGGAGGTCTGCCGCAGCCTTTTGCGCCGGATGAGTGCGCGCATGCTGGTCATTGATGAGATCCACGCCATGCTGGCCGGCAGCTTCCGTCAGCAGCGGATCTTCTTGAACGTCATCCGGTTTCTGGCCAACGATCTGAAAATTCCGCTGATCTGCGCCGGAACCGACCTGGCAAGGCAGGCGCTTTTGACCGATCCGCAGCTGGCCGAACGCTTCGAGGCCTTCCATCTTCCGCGCTGGTCCGATGACCGTCATTTTGGGCAGCTGCTGTCCAGCCTGGGCAGCATTTTGCCGCTGCGCCGGCCCTCGGAACTGGCAACGGCCGCAATCCGCCGCCGGGTGCTCGAAATGACCGACGGCGTGACGATGCGCATTTTCCGGCTAATCGAGACGGTCGCCGTGGAAGCGATCCGCGACGGCAGCGAGAGCATTGACGAGGGCAGTTTCACGTCCGACGATCTGGTGCTGCCGCTGGTTGCCATGACGCTCGAAGCTGAACGGCAGTTGCAGCGGCGCATCATGCGGTGAACGCGCCGCCATTCCTTCCGATAGCGCCGCGCCCGTTTGAGGACGAATTGCTGTCCTCCTGGCAGGAGCGTGTGGCATGCCGCTACGGGCGCGCGGTGCTGGAACTCGAGCGCTGGCTCGAGCCGCGCGCCACTTGTGCCCCCGCAATCGGCTTCGAGCAGCGTGATTTCCAGCCGCCCACGGCTGTAGTCGAGCTCTGGGCGCAGGCCTGCCGCCTGCCGGCCAGCTCGCTCGCGGGGATGGCGCTCTCGTGTCGCGAGCGGCCGCTGGCGTGGTATGTCGCGGACCGGTCTCACGCAGGCGTTTGTCCTGCCTGTCTGGACCAAGATACCGCGGACGATGGCGACCACTACGTGCGTCGCGCGTGGTCCCATGTCGAAGCGATGGTATGTTCCCGGCACCGGCAAACGCTACGGGATTTTTGCGGACGCTGCTTCGGCAGCGCCGGATTTCGGTTTCACGAGCTTGCGGGAAAAGCCCGCCTGGTCTGCATGACTTGTTTGACCGTTGTATCATCATGCCGGGAAGCCGACCGAGCGGAGCCGCAAAAGACCGGGTTCCTGACGACGCTCGCCGATATCGTCACAGACGTTGTCGCTGGCGACGCCGGCGAAGGCCCGTCGCCGGAAGAAATCATGCGGGCAGCTAAGCTGCTGTGGACCCCGTCGCAAGCAGACGACAAGCCATTCATCGCATGGTCGGGTCTCGGCCTGCCGAAGGGAGGTCATGGTATGCCGGCGCAGCGGACGGCCCCGCTCGCCACGGCTGCCCTTACCTGGCGCATAACGACCTTGATCGCTATTGCGCAGCTTCTCGACCTTGCCGGTGCCAGACGGCGCTTCGGGCCGCCACCGCCCTTCGTGTTCCAGGCGTTCGCGGCCGAGCCAGAAAACGCATCGCAACCCACGTTGAGCTCCGCCGTCCGGCAATCCAAAGAGACCGGAAAACCTGCAACGAAGCTCGAGCTGCGCTCGAATGCGGAG
>NZ_RZOS01000772.1:0-1625 GCF_004022605.1 Mesorhizobium sp. M4B.F.Ca.ET.089.01.1.1 | reverse complement strand
TAATTATGCCGAGCATCATATGCCCTGCGACTTCAGGGCATGGATTGTGGTTCAAAAATGCTCGGCATAATATTTATCTGTTCAGTCGTCAGGTGCCGTTTCTGGCGGTCGCCAGCATGGCGAGTAGCTTATCCGAAGGAGGCCGGAACCGCCCAGGCTTCACACCCGGCGGTGCATGGGCGGCGAGAATGGCCAGCTTCTCGGTCGCATCGGCGCGCAGATAGACTTCGGTGCTCCGAAGCGACGCGTGCCCAAGCCATAGCGAGACCTTCCGAATGTCGCCGGTAGCCGCCAATGTATGAGCGGCACAGCTGTGGCGCAGGACATGTGGTGTCACCCTCTTCGAGAGGAGGGATGGACACGCTATTGCCGCCTGACGAACATGCTTCGCTAAGACCAATGCGAGGCCGTCGCGGCTCAGTGGTTCGCCGAGCCGATTTAGGAACAAGGTCTGCTCGCTGGTAATGCCACGAGCGCCAATCCAGCCTCGTACGGCCTGCTGCGTCTCACGCCATAAGGGTAGGACACGCTCGCGCCGTCCCTTCCCGTGAATGCGGACTGTTGCCAGCGAGCCGGGAGGGAACGCGGTCATCTGTATGGAAAGAAGCTCCGATGCTCGCAGTCCGCATGCATAGGCCATGTGAAGCATCGCCCGATCGCGGAGCCCACCATAATCGCGGCTGTTGGGAGCGGCAAGCAGCGCCTTCACCTCGTCAACTGTCAGGGTATCGATGAGCCGCATGTCGGTTCGCTTTTGGGGCAGTGCGTGAATACGCAGCGCATGATCGAGGCAAGAAGGAATCTTGTACTCGATATAGCGAAAGAAGGATCGCACCGCGGCAAGACGGACATTGCGGGTAGCGGCGCTGTTACGACGGCCAATCTCCACATGATCCAGAAAAGCCAGGATCAGATCCGGATCGAGATCTTCGATTTGGAGATCGATAGGCCGGCGTCGTCGCAGCTCAGCCGCGAACCGGGCCAGCAGTGTGAAGCTGTCGGCGTAAGTTGCGACCGTGTGGGGACTGGCATTGCGATGCCGTGGCAAATGATCGACGAGAAATGTGGTAAGATGAGGAGCGAGCGGGGTCATTGGGCATCTCCCAAGAAGCGATCCTCATTCACCGCAGCAATGGTGCGCATCAAAACCGGCGTGGCTTCGAGATACCAATAGGTACAGAGAATGCTGCTGTGCCCAAGGTAATCTCGAAGCGCGACCATGTGGCGGCGCACCGCGTTGATATCATGTGCGCACGCCTCAAGTGAACGGACAGCAAAACTGTGCCGAAGATCATGCAATCGCGGACCTGGAGTGCCAACCGGGCCACGAATGCCAAGCTGACGGGTCAAGTTGTTGAACGTCCTGCCGACGGATTGCTTGGTCGGCGCCCGTCCGGTGCAACAGATGAACAGATCGTCGCTTATGGAAAAGGCCCGGTTGCGCGTAACGAGATAGGTGGTAATCGCCTCGCGCGTCGTGGAATGGATCGGCAACAGTCGGCTTCCGCCACCTTTGCTTCGGCGAATCAGCAGTCCGTCGCAGGTGAGGTCTGACCGTTGTAGAGCGAGCGCCTCCGATACGCGCATGCCCGTGACCGCCAGCAGGCCGAGCAGGAAGTGATACG
>NZ_RZOS01000771.1:0-1634 GCF_004022605.1 Mesorhizobium sp. M4B.F.Ca.ET.089.01.1.1 | reverse complement strand
ATCATCACCGGCGTGCTGGCCAGCGAGCGCGTGAGGCTGGTCCTCGGGGCGGAGCCGCGTTCCTACTTGCCCTGTTGGATAAAGTTCGCGGTCCTCTCGCCGATCATGATGCACACAGCATTGGGGTTGCCGGATATCAGCGTTGGCATGACCGAAGCATCCGCCACGCGGAGTCCTTCGATACCGTGGACGCGAAGCTCGGAATCAACGACGGCCATGCCGTCCTTGCCCATCCGGCAGGTGCCGGCGGGATGCAGCGCCGGATGCGCGACCTCCTGGCAGAACTTTCTCACCTGGAGTGGCGTCGCTGTGCCCGCGGACGGGATCTGCCTTGAGGCAATGTAGCGGCGGATGGCGGGCTGCTCCATGATCTCGAACGCGCCCATCGTGCCTTCAGCCACGGCATCGAGATCGTAGGTGTCGGAAAAATATCGCGGTGCAACGCGTGGATTATCGTAGGGATCGGCGCTTCTCAGCGTCACTTCCCCTCGAGACCGCGGCCTGATCTGCCCAAGATTGATGGTGCAGCCATTCCCACCCGGGACGGCGTCGACGCCTTCCTCGATGCCGGCTCCCACGACCATGAAGTATTGCACATCCGGGATGGCCTCGCTTGTATTGCCCCACCAGAACGCTCCCCCTTCGATGAGGTTCGACGAAGCGGGACCATCCCTGAACAGGAGGTAGTTCAGACCGGCAGCGGCCTTCCAGTGCGGCTTCTTGTATTTGTCGTAGCTGTGGGGTCCGTTCAACTGATAGACGAGAGATATCTCGATATGGTCCTGGAGGTTCTGCCCGACGCCCGGCAGGTCAGCAACAACAGGAATGCCATGTTCGCGCAGAGCGCCGGCGGGCCCAATTCCCGACAACATCAGCAATTTCGGCGAGGCAATCGCACCCGCCGACAGGATCACTTCGCGACTGGCCATAACCACCCATTTGCGGCCTTTTGCTACGTACTCCACACCGACGGCACGCCCCTTCTCGACGATTATTCGCGTGACAGTGGAACCTGTTCGAATCTGTAAGTTGGATCTGTGCCGGGCGGGCTTGATGAAGGCCGTTGCGGCGCTGCTTCGCCGATTATTTTTGGCGGTGATCTGGTAAAGACCGCAGCCGGCCTGGTCGCCCGAATTGAAGTCCGGATTATAGGGCAGCCCGGCCTGCTGACACGCCTGCAGCCAGGCACGTGTGAGGGGGTGGATGTGGTCGATGTCGGAAACGCCTAGCGGTCCGCCCACCGCGTGAGCCTGATTGCAGAAACGGTTGTTGTCTTCGGAACGCAGAAAGAAGGGCAGTACATCGGCGTAGTTCCAGCCATCCGCACCGAGCGCTTCCCACCGCGCATAGTCGGACGGAGCGCCGCGGATATAGATCATCGCGTTGACTGAACTGCCGCCGCCCAGCACCCGGGCCTGCACCATGGTCGGCTGCTCGCTTCGCGATTGGCTTGAGGTCGGTTCCCAGGCAATTCGTTTCAGGAGCGATCCTTGAGCAGTCTTGTAGTAGGCACCCGGTATATGGATGTAAGGATTGAAGTCGCGCGGCCCCTCCTCCAACAGGAAGACCGAGGCATCGGGATTTTCCGAAAGCCGCGAGGCAATCACGCAGCCAGTCGAGCCGCCGCCACTGAC
>NZ_RZOS01000770.1:0-1655 GCF_004022605.1 Mesorhizobium sp. M4B.F.Ca.ET.089.01.1.1 | reverse complement strand
TCGGCAAGCCGAAGATCGTCGCCGTCGTGGCCGTCATGCGAAAGCTGCTGACCATTCTCAACGCCATCATCCGCGACCAAAAACCATGGCAAACAGCTTGACAGCCAAGACAGTCGCTCTCCCCGTATAATGACGGGGAGAGGGGCGCTCTCGCCAGCGGTTTCGCCAATCGCCGCGCTGCGCACTGCCCTGTACAATGGCGGCCGCAGGAAGTAGGAACGCCCAAATACCGTTTGCCCGGCGCATACCGGCCTTGTGCTCCACGACGGGCACAAAACCCCGAATTCCGAAAGAGAAAAATGTCCAGTTTCGAAACGATCGTGCCTGCGCTTGCAGAGGCGCTGGAAAAACGCGGCTATACCGCGCTGACGCCGGTGCAGCAGGCGGTGCTGGCGACCGAGCTCGGCGCGGCCGACGCGCTGGTCTCGGCCCAGACCGGCTCCGGCAAGACCGTCGCCTTCGGCCTTGCCTTGGCGCCGACCCTGCTCGGCGGCGCGGAGCGTTTCACCGATGCCGGCGCGCCGCTCGGCCTGGTGGTGGCGCCGACGCGGGAGCTGGCGCTGCAGGTGCGGCGCGAGCTCGAATGGCTTTATGAGCTGACCGGGGCGCAGATAGCCTCCTGCGTCGGCGGCATGGACATGCGCAGCGAGCGGCGGGCGCTGGAGCGCGGCGCCGACATCGTCGTCGGTACGCCGGGCCGACTGCGCGACCACATCACCCGCGGCGCGCTCGACATGTCGGCGCTCAGGGCCGTGGTGCTGGACGAGGCCGACGAGATGCTCGATCTCGGTTTTCGCGAGGACCTCGAATTCATCCTCGACGCCGCGCCCGCCGAGCGCCGCACGCTGATGTTTTCGGCCACCGTGCCGCGCTCGATCGCGACGCTGGCGAAGAGCTACCAGCGCGATGCCGTGCGCATTTCCGCCGGCGGCGAGGCAAAGCAGCATCTCGACATCGAATACCGGGCGCTCTCCGTGGCACCCGCCGACCGCGAGAACGCCATCATCAACGTGCTGCGCTATTACGAGGCGACCAACGCCATGGTGTTCTGCAACACCCGCGCCGCCGTCAACCATCTCACCGCGCGCTTCAACAACCGCAATTTCGCCGTCGTGGCATTGTCCGGCGAGCTCAGCCAGAACGAGCGCAGCCACGCGCTGCAGGCGATGCGCGACGGCCGCGCAAAAGTCTGCATCGCCACCGACGTGGCGGCGCGCGGCATCGACCTGCCCAATCTCGACCTGGTCATCCATGCCGACCTGCCGACCAACCCTGAAACGCTGCTGCACCGCAGCGGCCGCACCGGGCGGGCCGGGCGGAAAGGCGTCAGCGCGTTGATCGTGCCGAACAACGCCCGCAGGCGCACCGAGCGCCTGCTCAACAATGCCGGCCTGACCGCGACCTGGGCGAGCCCGCCCTCGGCCGACGAGGTGCTGCGCCGCGACGACGAGCGCATCCTCGCCGACCCGGCCTTCGGCGAGCCGGTGAGCGACGACGAACGCGGTTTCGTCGAAACCCTGCTCGAGCGCCACGGCGCCGAACGGGTCGCCGCCGCCTTCGTGCGGCTCTGCCGCGGCAGCCGCTCGGCACCGGAAGACCTGCTCGACGTCGCGCCGTTCACGCCAACGGGCGACAGGCCGGCGCGGCGGCTGGGC
>NZ_RZOS01000076.1:0-18738 GCF_004022605.1 Mesorhizobium sp. M4B.F.Ca.ET.089.01.1.1 | reverse complement strand
ATTGCGCGCATGGTCAGGCCCGCTCGATCTTCAGCCAGCGGGCGCAGGCGAGGTAGGCGACGGTTACGACCGCCATCAGGATGATCGACAGCGCCGAGGCGAGGGGGAAATCGCCACGCCTTCCGATCTGCATCATGACGAGCTGCGGCATGACCAGCTCATTGTTGCCGCCGAGGATCTGCGGCGTGATGTAGTCGCCGATGCAGAGCACGAAGGTGAGGAAGGCGCCGACCATGATGCCGGGCAAGGTCAGCGGCAGCACGACATGCAGGAAGGTGCGCACTGGCCCGGCGCCGAGGTCGGCGGCCGCCTTGCGATAGCTAGGGCTGAGCTGCTTGAGGTTGGCAAAGATGGTGAGCGTCAACAGCATGACGAAGAAGTGCACGAAGCCGGTGACGGTGGCGAAACGCGTGTTGGCAAGCTGCAGCGGCTCGGCAATGAGGCCAAGGCCTATGAGGGTCCGGTTGATGACGCCGTTCTGTGCCAGCACCAGCAGCCAGGAATAGGAGCGAACGACATAGGAGGTCCAGAACGGCAGCACGGCCAGCATCAGCGCCAGCCGCTGCCAGCGTTCCGGCACCTGTTCGGCGAGGATCCAGGCGAAGGGATAGGCGAGCAGGATCGAGATGACGGTGACGATCGCCGTCACCTCCAGCGAGTTCACCATCGCCCGCCAATAGGACGGGTCGGTGAAGAACTGGCTGTAGTTGGCTAAAGTGAAGCCGCCGCCTTCATGCGCCGTGAGGCTGGAAAGCCCCATGGCGATGAAGGGCAGCACGAAGAACGCCAGCGTCCAGCCGAGCGCCGGCGTGACCAGCGCCCAGGGCAGGGCACGGCCCGCCCGGGGCAGGGCGCGCGACTTGTTTCCCGCAACGCTCATCGGCCGCTTACTGCGCCTGCAGCATTTCGGTCCAGACGTCCTGCATCTTCTTGTCGAGATCGGGGTTCGGCGCCGGATAGGCCTGGGCGCGGGAGAGGAAGCCCGGCTGCTCGTCGAAGCGCAGGATCTTCTTCTGCTCGTCGCTCAGCGCCGCCTTGCTGTTGGCCGGCATGCCCCAGTAGCAGGAGGAGGTGGCAAGCCGCGCCTGGCCTTCCGGGCTCATGATGTACTCAATGAATTTCAGCGCCATGTCCTTGTTCTTGGAATCCTTGAACATGGCAAGCGACTGCGACCACAGCACCGCTCCTTCCTTCGGGATGGAGAAGTCCAGCGCCGGGTTCTCCTTGGCGAGACCGGCTGTCACCCATTCGCCGCCGCCGACCAGGATGTCGACCTCGCCGGTGGCCAAAGCGGTCTGGCTGGCGGTGACCTCGCCAACCAGCTTGGCGTTGGCCTTCATCTTGAGCAGCTCGGCCTTGATGGCGGGAAGGTCGGCCTCGGTGAGATCCGCCGTCTTCTTGCCGATGGCCAGAGCCGCCATGCCGATGACCGGAAGATAATAATCGTAAATGGCGACCTTGCCCTTGTACTTGTCGCTGGTGAGTGCCGCCAGCGACTGCATGTCGGCCGGGTCGACCTTGGTCTTGTTGAAGCCGATGGTGTTGTAGCCGAATTTTTCGGTGATGCCGTAGCGCTTGCCGCCGACGACCGTAGAGCCGTCCATCTTCACTTCGGGGAAGAGGTCGGCGAGGGGCAGCTTGTCTTCCGGCAGCGGCTCGAACAGGCCTTTCTCGACGCCGCGCGGCACATCGATGGAATCGATCACCATCACGTCCCAGTCGCCCGGCTGCGACTGCTCGACGATGGCGAGCCCCGCGCCGGTGCCTTCGAATTCCTTGACGTTGACCTTGACGTTGTTGGCCGTCTCGAAGGGGTCGAGCAGTGCCGGATCGGCATGGTCGCACCAGATCAGCGCGTTGAGGTCGGCGGCCTGAGCGGCGCCCGCCGCGAACAGCAGCGCCGTGGCCGCGCATGCGGCAGCAAGCTGCGACTTCAGGGCGGAAAGCGGATTCGTGGTTTTCAGTGACATTCGAGTGTTCTCCCTGCCTTGCTGGCTTGTTAAGGAAAAATTGAACCAATTCTAAAATTGAGTCAATTCTGTTTTTGTGGCAAGGAAGCGATATGAGCGGATTGCGAGCAAGGCAGAAGGCGGACCGGCACCGGCGCATCATCGAGGCGGCGGCAGCACTTTTCCGCGAGGCCGGCTATGAGGGCGCCAAAATCGAAACGATCGCCGCCCAAGCCGAGGTGTCGATCGGCACGATCTACAATTACTACCAGAACAAGGGTGACATACTCGGCGCCATCGTCTCGATGGAGGTCGACGAGGTGCTCAATGCAGGGCGAGGCGTGGTCGCCAGCCCGCCGGCCAATGTCGGCGATGCGCTGGACACGCTGCTCGGCATCTACATCGAGCATTCGCTGCATTATCTGAGCAAGGAGATGTGGCGGCAGGCGATGGCGATCTCGACGCAACAGCCCGACAGCCCGTTCGGCCAGGCCTACACCGGGCTGGACCGGGAATTGACCGAGCAGATCCGCGCGCTGATAGCCCGCCTGCAGGAGATCGGCCTGGTGCGCGCCGACATCGACGGGGCGGCGTTGGGCGAACTGATCTTCAACAACATGAACATGATGTTCATCGAGTTCGTGAAGCGCGAGGAGGCGAGGATACCGGAGCTGCGCGCGGCGATACGACGGCAGAACCGGATTTTGGTGGCGGCGATCGTCTCAGCGACAAAAACCGGGGAGGCGGCGAATTGATCACGATCCTAAGGTTGGCGCTGCTGTTGGAATCGATCTCTTCCACGAGAGACTCTCTGGAATCTGTGATTTCGGGATCGTGCGGAGCAATTCATACCTTGTGCGGTTTTCGAGCCACCAGAAGATAGTTCAGCGCGAACGTTGATGGGGTAGCGCCGCCTAAATACGCAAACCGCACATAGTATGCGAACAGCGAACGCATTACCTTCTTAATCGGAAGCGCGATCTTGGATTTCAACGTTACGGGAGATTCCTTAGGCGCGCGAAGCTCTTCGATCACAAAGCCAGCCGAACGCATCAATTCACGTATGATGCCAGAACCGAGGGCATGCACATGCGTTACGTCTGCATTCTGGATCGGAAGGGAGAATGGACTATCGCCGTTAGGGAACCGGGCTATCAAATAGCCACCCGGTTTCAGAGCAGAGAAGGCAAATTTACATGTTTTCAGTAGCTCCGTGTAAGGGATATGCTCGAAAACATCGAATGCCACCACAGCGCTTAACGAACTCGCCGGCATATTTTCAATGCCATCTTTCACTATGAAGCCCATATCCAGAGCGCGGCCAATCAGCTCTGGCTGAAGCTCTGACCCAAATACGTCATATTGTTTCTCGCGTGCCCAGCCGAGAAACGACCCATTGCCGAATCCAATTTCAAAGATCGACGACACGCTTTCGCTAGGGCTCGGAAGCAGCGTCGCCACCTCAAGGTCATAAAAAAGATCCTCTCCTTTGTCGTATCTGCCGAATTGATCTTTGTCCCATCCTTTCCACTCGTGGTAACCTTCGTAGGACATAAATCACCCAAATCATCCGCGCGGCAGGCCTTGGGTCACGTGCAGGTCGTCAGAACATCTTTATGGCCAACGCCCTGGGCTTACAAACGCACTTATACAACTTTGCTAAAATACCTGGAAGCGGATCGCCTTGCCTGGCTTGAAGCGCGGTCAGGAGCAGTCGAACCTAACGCCAGTGAGCGGCTGAAGTTCATTGAGACGGACGGAACTGGTGCGGTTCGATGATCCGCCAACGGACGGCGACTTGTCGCATGACATCAAGTTCGACGGCTACCGAAGCTGCTCGCACAAATGGCCATCGTGCGGAGGGCAACACCGGAATTGGTTGAATGGCGAAATGACGCTCGGCGAGCGCCTCAGAGAACTTCCCCCTTGAGATGTGATTGAAATCTGATACACGTTATTGGTGCATCAGGGGGGGGGTATGAAATGCAGTTTTCCATTTGGCATTGGGCAATAGTGCTGCTGCTGATCGGCGTGCCTGTCTTCTTCGCTGTCCAGTCTGCAAGAAAACCTTCACAGAGCCCGGCGGACCTGGTGGGGTTTGGAGGCTGGTTGATGCTGCTGGCGATAGGTCAGGCACTGGCACCACTGCGCACACTCGCCGGCCTGGGCAATTCGGCCGAAGGCTTCCAACAACTCATGACTCTGCCAAACGGACCCCTGGCGGTTTATGGCGAGGTTGCTCTCAATCTCGCATTTCTGGCGCTTCAGCTGGTTGTGCTCGTTTCGATGCTGCGGCGAAGCCACCGCTTCCCGCAATTGTTTCTAGTCCAGTGGTTTGCGATTCCTGCCGCTTTCATTTTGGATACGGCGTGGATTTCAACTGTGCTTGCTGTCCCGGTCAACCAGGTACTTGCCGGAGATGCGCTGGCAACGCCCCTGGCTTCGTTCGTCTTTACCGGGATTTGGGCCGCCTATGTCTACAGATCGGTCAGGGTAAGCAACACATTCACCAGGACAAGCGCACCTGGCCAAGTCGCGAGTGCTTCGTAGAGGAACGTCGCGCGCGTAGTCGAGCCGGAAGGCCTTAGGGAAGCAGCAAAACCGAACAACACTAGCCGCGAAATTCGCAACGAACCGCCCCCAATGAGCCACTGCAACCGTGGGGACGGCCGTTTTGCGTCTTCCGAGGTGTGCTTACTTCTGAAGAACCAGCCCGCTTGCCTGAAGCAGTTCATTGAAGGTGCCGGTCTGGCACAACGTCCGAACGCCGGCGTCTCCGGTCTGCGATGCGACGACCGAGCGGCCGGTCAACTCCCTAAAGGCCTCGGCGATCTGCGACTTATCTAGGTCCGAGTAGCACAGTGTCATCTTTTGCGAAGGATCCAGAACAAGCCGCTCAGCACCAGGAGATTTCCTCCGCGCGGAGACCACTTGGCTCGCCGACACGACGGTGGGGTAGCATTTCCAGAACAGGACCTCGCCAGCCTCCCCCTCCCAAAGCGCACACCCGCCTGAACCACAGTCGAGGACCCAATGTTCAGTTTCACATACAGACATTTTCCCACTCCATCACGCTGAGAGCACCCGCTCACGGCGCAATTCCTATCAGTGGGCCATCGGGAGTCAGGGTTCGACAATTCGCCAAGAGGCCGCAAGACAAGCTGCCGACTTATGGAGAGCAGCAAGCATTCAGACAGGCGCTGCAACGTGAGCGAGGAAAGCGGAGTGCGAGATTCCAATGTGGCCACCCCACGGGGTAACCGTGTGGGTAATTTCATCGCCTCCTTCAAAGCTATGGAAACAGCGGCGAGATGCCGGAACGCGGCACTCCCGAACGCGCCCGTTACCCCTCTTGATCTGCGGCATCAGACTGGAAGTTGATCAGACAGCTGGTGCCCCCGGACGGCATATCAAACCAATATCATTGCGTTTCAAGCCGTCTCAGCCCATCCCAATCCCCTTGAATTTGCTGTGGGTTCTTGTTTCGTTCGAACTCATAATCTATCATCCTGTATTGGCTCATCTCGGGCCAAAAGGTGGATAGGCGGGTGGATTGAATGGGGCGTGGGCTCAACCGACTTAGCGCTGTCTCTGTGAAGTCTGCGAGAACCGGCAAGCATGCCGATGGCGGCGGTCTGTGGTTTCACAAGAGGGAAGATGGCGGCGGGCAATGGGTGCTTAGATACACCATCCACGGCCGGCGCCGAGAGATGGGCCTGGGCTCGTGGACCGAGGTATCGCTGAAGGAAGCACGCGATAGTGCTGAACGTTGGCGAGGCACGTTGCGGACCGGCGTCGACCCCATCAAGGAGCGCGATCGCCTCAAGCGGGAAGCAGCCCGGAATCTGCATCTGCTGAAGGACATCGCCGACGACGCCTTCGAGGCACGCAAGGCTGAGCTTAAGGGCGAGGGGAAGGCTGGCCGGTGGTTCACACCTCTGGAGCAGCACATCCTTCCCAAGCTTGGGAAAGTCCCTGTCTCCGATCTGTCTCAGCAGGAAATTCGCGATGTACTCAGCCCTATCTGGCACACGAAAGCCGACACGGCCAGGAAAGGGCTCAACAGGCTTTCTATCTGCATAAAGCACGCTGCCGCGCTCGGAATCGAGGTTGACCTGCAGGTCACGGCAAAGGCGCGCGCCTTGCTCGGCAGGCAGCGCCACAAGTCGCAAAACATTCCGGCGCTGCCGTGGCAGGAAGTCCCAGCGTTCTACGCGTCAATCAACGACGGGTCTGTCACGCACCTTGCGCTGCGCTTTTTGATCCTAACTGGCGCTCGCTCGGCACCGGTTCGCTTCATCCATGAAAGGCAGATAGACGGCGACGTCTGGACGATCCCGGCAGAAGCGATGAAGGGCCGCGTCGACAAGACAGCCGACTTCCGGGTTCCGCTCTCGACCGTAGCGCTGAAGGTCGTCGCTGACGCGAAGCGCCATGCTCGCGGCGGTTACCTTTTCCCGAGCGTCAAGAAGGGCGTGATCTCCGACATGACGATGAGCCGCCTTATGGAGCGTGCCGGCATGGAGGCGAGGCCGCACGGCTTCCGATCAAGCCTGCGCGACTGGATCGCCGAATCCACCGACACCCCCCATGAGATTGCAGAAACGGTTCTCGGCCATCTCGTGGGCGGCGCTGTCGAGCGCGCCTATCGGCGGACGGACTTCTTAGAGCAGCGACGCATTCTTATGGAACGTTGGGCGACACATGTTCTCGGAAGCCAAGCTTAGATCGTTAAATTGGTAGGATAGAGACAATGCTTTTGTTCAAGCAATACGAAATGCCGGACACGTGCTATATCCAAGAAGCTGCCTTTTGGGTTGTGTTCGGGCGTGCTCCTGAGTGGTTTCACTATGAAGACAAGGGGGATGCTAGGGGTATCCCGGAAGCGTTCCTCGAATCCGGGGAGCCCGAAAGTTACGACGCTGTTGGCTACTCTGCGCTGGAATTTGCAATGGCCGGAGTCGAAGTAGACTGGGCCAGATACCAATCTGCGAGGGAAGGGGTGTCAAGCACATCAGCCGAGGCGAAAGCTGATTTCGAGAAAAATTGGGCACGGGACTTCAAATTTTCAGAAAGACTGTCGGCCGAAGAGAAGGAGCAACTTCAGCGGGAGCTCGACGTCTATTTGGCGGAACGACAGCGTGAAATAGCAGAATTGGAGTGGGCGGAGGGAGTTGAAGAAGCAATGGTGCCGATTGTCGATCGCGCCCATGCGGTAATATTCCAGGCGCTAACCGAAGGCACATTGAAGGCCGAGGGCTGGGTCGATTTCGTAGACTGGGAGCAAGACGAAACCGCGCAGTATCGCCCCATAGAGGAGGTGGGAGCCTTTGAGACCATTCCGGCGAACGTATGGTCTCTACGCAATTTCGATTGGCGAAAAAGTACCCTTAAAACGATCGCAAAAAAATACAGGCTGGCGCAGGTAAAAACAGCCGATCTGCTATCTGTTTTCCCCCAGCCAACTTGCCCGTCATTCACGTTCGAGGCGCGAGCCTTCGGAGAAGTTGTAATGGCGATCGAGGACACCAAGACAGAGCAGACATCCTTGGCGACGCGACCCAGAGGCCGCCCCCCAAAGGGCGGCTTGCCTATCCGGGATGTCGTTCGAAATCTATTTTACGACAGGATTGCAGCCGATGAGACGCCCGTGAAGCAGGAGTCGCTGGTACAGGACGTCATGTCCTTCGTGAAGAAGGCATACAAAGTCGATATTGGCCGCACCACCGCTCAGGACTACATTTGGCCGCTGAAGCATCAGCCTCGCGTGCCGGAAATTGATGCCGGAAAATACGCTGCAAATTAGCAGCTATTTCCGGCTCGAAAGGCCCATTTATCGGCTCGCATTTATTGGACTAAACCAGCCCGGATCAGTGAACATCATCCCATCCCGCACGGAGTCGCGGCAGAAGGGCTGATAAATGCATCTCACTGATCCATTGCTGACCGCGAAGGAAAGCGCAGCTTTCTTGCAGGTTAGCGTCCCTACATTCTGGCGACGCGTCGCTGACCGCACCGTACCGCCGCCGGTTAAGATCGGCGCTCTTAGCCGCTGGCCGAAGTCGGAAATCTCTGCCGTAATCGAAAAGGCCAAGGCCTCACGGGACATGGGTGTCTCGAATGGCCAATGACCTCACCACCGAGCAGGAAGGCGCTTTCGACGAGTGGCGCAAACTGGCTACTCGAGCCGCCGAGACTAAAGCCCCCGCCGATGCGGCTGCGTCGGGAAAGGCGTTTGCCAGGTTCCATTATCTCTTCACTGAATCCGAGCGCGGGCCGAACATGTCGCCGCTGCGCTGCGAAAGTGCAGCATGATCAAGAAGAAGGATTTCCCGCTTATCGAACTCGCCAGCATCCGGACCGATGGTGGCACGCAATCGCGAGCCGTCATCGATAAGTCGGTGGCGTTCGAATATTCCGAAGACATTGCGGACGGTGTTTCCTTCCCGCCAGTCGTCATCTTCAACGATGGCGAGGCCAATTGGCTGGCCGACGGCTTCCACAGGTACGAGGCCCACGTGATGGCCGGCAAGAAGAAGATCGCCGCCGAAATCAAACAGGGGACGCGCCGCGATGCGATCCTGTTTTCCGTCGGGGCCAACGCAACCCACGGTCTGAAACGCACCCGAGCTGACAAACGCAGGGCGGTCGAAACCCTGTTGAATGATCCAGACTGGTCGTCTTGGTCAGATTGGGAAATCGCCAGAAAGTGCTACGTCTCCAACCATCTCGTAAAAGACGTGCGAGAGGATCTAGGTAGGAATTCTCCCAGTGAGCGCACCTACAGAGACCGACACGGCAACGTGTCCTCAATGGATACTTCCCGCATCGGCAAAGCCAATGCCGGCGATACCAAAAGTGGGGCAGCCGGATCCGAAAAGCAGGCGCAACAGGCGGAGAACGATCGCCAGCGCGACGAAACCCGCGCGGGTCTCCCCGACGCCGTCAAGCAACATGCTGCTGCCCGAGATGAAGCGGTTGCCCAGGTAAGGGCCAGCGGTTCAAGCGCGGCTGCCGATGCTGGCGAGCGGGTGGGTGAACTAGAAGAGCATGTTCGCATCGTCGAGGCCGAAAACGCCGACCTGAAGGCGGAAAACGCCAAGTTCGGCGACATGTGGGTCCAATACCAGAAAGGTGGGTTCGACGCGGTCATTGCCGGCAAGGACGAAGAGATTCGCTCCCTCAATGCCCGGCTGATCCAGGAAAGCGAAGACAAAGCTGGCTGGATGAAGCGCGCCAAGTCCTGGCAGAAGCGCGCTACCGATCTCGGCTGGTCCAGCGACGTCGTCATCCCGATCGATCAGCAGTCTGACGAGGTGATCCGGCTTGACTGACGTGGCCGATCTCGTCGACCGGGTAAGGTCGTTCGGCGCGAACATCGTGCTGGACGGCAATTCCCTGCGCATCGTCAATCGGCAGAAGCTGCCTCCGGCGGCCGGCGCCTACGTCGCGAAGCACAGGAAGGCTATCGCCGAATATCTGCGGTCTGATGAGAACGTCGAGTTCGAAGAGCGCGCGGCGATCATTGAGGTCGACGGCGGCGCGCCTCGCGAATGGGCGGAACAGTTCGCACGCTACCTGACGAAGACAAAACCGGCGACCGCCGACGCAATGGAATGGTCATGGTTCCTGACGACCTGCGGCAGGATGATCGACGAAGCACCGAGGGCCGCATGAACGCGCTTCTTCCGATGCACCAGCAGATCGAGCTCCGTCCGCATCAAGTCCGGACAGAAGAGCTGTTGCGTCAGCGTATCCGCGAAGGCGCCCGGCGCATCATCCTGGTGGCGCCGACGGCGTTCGGAAAGACGGAGACCGCAATCGACCTGGTGACCAAGAACCAGGCCAAGAAATCTAGAGCCTGGTTCATCGTCGACCGCGTTACCCTGATCGACCAGACCAGCGAGCGCTTCGCGAAGTATGGCATTGATCATGGCATCGTCCAGGCCAACCACTGGCTGACCGACGCGGCAAAGCCGGTGCAAGTTGCCTCGGCCCAGACTGTCGGCCGCCGCAAATATTCCGACGACGATCTGCCGAAGCTCATCATCGTTGATGAAGCGCACTGCGAATACCAGACCACACTGCAGCTGATCGAGCGCGCGAAAGACGCGATCGTCGTCGGCCTCACCGCAACACCTTTCACCGACGGCATGGCCGAGCATTGGGACGCGCTGGTCAACGGCGCGACGACGAACCAGCTTCTGGCCGACGGATGGCTGACGCCGCTCAAGATCAAGGCCTGCGTCACGCCGGACATGAAGGGCGCGAAGAAGGCGTTCACAGGAGAATACGACGACACCGACGCTGGCCAGCGCGGCATCACGATCATCGGCGACGTCATCCACACCTGGGTTCAACAGACGCAGAAGCATTTCGGCCGGCCGGTGAAGACCATCGTTTTCTCGCCGTCGGTTGCGCACGGCGAAGAGCTTTGCCGCCAATTCGCCGCGGCTGGCTTCAACTTCCAGCAGATCAGCTATCTCGACGCGTCCGACAACGAAAGGCGCGAAAAGATCGAAGAGTTCCGCAAGCCGGACAGCGCCATTCACGGCCTGGTGTCGTGCGCGGTACTGACGAAGGGCTTCGACGTGCCGGACGTAAAATGCGGCATCTCCTGTCGACCCTACCGGAAGTCCTTCAGCTCGCACGTTCAGGAGCTGGGGCGCGTGATGCGCATCGCAGACGGCAAGGAGTTCGGCCTGTGGCTGGATCACTCCGGCAACTGCGTCACCTTCGCTGAAGATACCGCCTGGCTGTTCGAGCATGGGGTGGACAGTCTGTCGAGCGCTCAGAAAAAGGACAGCGAAGCGCGCGAACCGGTCGAGCGTGTGAAGCAGAAATATTTCTGCGGCGAGTGCTGTCTACAGATGGAACCGCACCACGACACCTGCCTGTCGTGTGGTTGGCGCCGGCCGAAGTACGGCGAGATCCAGGTGGTTGAAGGCGAGCTGATCGACGTCGACTTCTCGATCAGGAACGCCTTTGAACCGCGCAAGGGCCTGCGAGCCAAATGCCTCGATGATCCACGCGCGATATGGAACACCGCCCTGGCCTACTGCCTCTCAAACGGCAGGAAGGGCGACGAGGCCTCGCGCAAATGGGCCTATGGCATCTGGCGTGGCATCTATCCCGGTAGCAAGCTTCCCTACGGGCTCTACGAGACGGCCTGCGAACCGACAAAGGTGCAGGTTGATGAGTGGCAACTGGTCGAGCGTGAGGTGAAGCGCTTCCGCAAAGGTTCGCAGCGGAGGGCTGCATGACGACCATCGACCAAGCCATCAGCAACGCCTGCGATCAGGCCGGCATCCTCCCGCCCAAGGCGTTGACGCGCTTCGGTCAGTGGCTGAAGACCGACACGCTGGCGGGCAAGTCCGGCAAGGGTGACGGGCGCGTGATCGTCAACGAATTGAACGTCACCGCTTGGAACTGGCAGACCGGCGAAAAAGTGACCGTCTGGCTTAAGGATGATGTTTCCCCCGTCGAGCGCCGCAAGATCGCGCGCGACATCGAGGCGGCCAACAAGAACAAGCTGCAGCGTGCCAAAGAGGCGGCCAGCAAGGCACAGGCGATGATGGCGAAGGCCTCGCCATCGCAACATCCCTACCTGAGCAACAAGGGCTTCCCGCACGAGCGTGCGCTGGTCATCGCGGCCGACACAGTCAAGGCGATCGGCGGCGAATACAGCTCCTACCTCCTGCCGGACAACGGCGGCGAGCGGGCGATCCTGATCCCGGCTCGCATCGGCTCCAACGTGTCGAGCCTGCAACTGATCTGGGAAGACGGAACGAAGAAGTTCCTGGCCGGGGGCGAGATGGAACGCGCCTGCCATCGTGTTTCGGCCGGTGCCTTCACGTGGCTCTGCGAGGGCTACGCAACAGCACTTTCGCTGCGGGCGGTGGTCAAGGCGCTGCACCGGAACGACTGCATCCTGTGCTGCTTCTCGGCCTACAATGTCTTGGCGGTCGCGCGGTCGACCAAGGGGCGCCGCGCCATCCTCACCGACAATGACAAGCCGCTGACGCAATACGGCGGGCTCGGCACCGGCGAGTATTTCGCTCGCCAGGCCAACATCCCCTTCCTTATGCCGCCGAAGCTCGGTGACGATCTGAACGACGTGCATCTTCGGGAAGGCATCTTCCCGATGCAGCGCATGGTGTCCAACTTCCTGCGGGAGGCGACCATGTAAGAAGTCGATCGGCCGCAAGGTGCCAAGGCCATGCTGGCAGCGGCGTCATCGCCTGAGCCTGCATCCGGGAGCGGTCTGGTAAAGCCGTTCGTCGCGCCGGACAACAGCGACAACATATTCTGCACCGAGCCCCGGCCGCGCCGGGCGGAGACAATCCGGGATACGAGACCGGCTCCGATCGCAGAGGCACCACTACCCACACAGGACGCACCCGGAAACGAGGTGCAGCCTCTCCCTGATCGTCTGGATGGTCTTTGAGAGGTGCCGCTGCCAGTCGAGGCAGGTGTAGGGCCGACAGGGTAACCCCGGTCCGCGTCTCTCCCCCGAGACAATCACCTATCCAGATGTGCGCGTACCCGTCCCGATCGGCACGGTAGCGCGTCACGCTTCGCTCCTGACGGGCGAAGTGTGTCTGGAGAAGAGGATCCCGGGATTAGGGCAGTCCCGAAGACAGAGGTAGAGATGACACAACAGCAGCCGCTTAGGTTCTATCAGTTCTCGTCCTTCAACAAGCGCGGAGGCAAGACACACCCGCGAGTTGCCAGGACGAGGAATCGCATTCTCGATTTGTGGGAAGGCATGGCCAGCTATTCGACCATTGCCGAGGAGTTGGATATATCCATCAGCACCGTGGTCGAGTGCATCGCCCGGGCAAAACGCCTCAAGGACCCGCGCGCCGACCGACCCTTTCGGCACCGGAAGATCCAGATGGCCGAAAAGCGCCGTCGAGAGATCAGGCGGTTGCTCGACGACGGCTATCGGCCGCGCGAAATCGCCAAGCGTCTAGGAGTTTCAAAGCGCCTTGTCCTAATCAGGATGCGAGAAAGCGACGCGTCTACAGTAGAGAAAACTAGATGAAGGGACGGAAGACAGGCGGCAGGGTCGCCGGCACGCCCAACAAGGTCACGGCCTCCATCAAGGAAGCCGTGACAGAGGCTTTTGAGAAGGCCGGCGGCGTCGACTATCTCGTCAAGCTTGCAACCGAAGACCCCCGCACATTCTGCGGTCTTGTCGGCAAGGTGATACCTCTCCAGGTGGACGCCAAGCTTGATGGGCCGCTCACGGTTCAAGTCCTGAAGCTTGCGGGGTCGGATGCCGACGATCCAACTCCCAAATAGTGGCTGGCGCCCGCGCTGGTATCAGCGGAACGCCTGGAACACATGGGAGCAGGGCTGCAAGCGCCAGCTCTTGGTCTGGCACCGCCGCGCTGGCAAGGATGAAATCAACCTGAATATGCACGCGGTGTCTGCCCACGAGAGGCCGGGCACTTATTGGCACATGCTGCCCGAGGCCGCACAGGCGCGGAAAGCGATCTGGAATGCGGTCAACCCTCACACCGGCAAGAGACGCCTGTTCGAAGCGTTTCCGGAACCGCTGATCGAGAACATGAACGACAACGAGATGTTCGTTCGGTTCAAGGTCGGATCCACTTTCCAAATTGTTGGCAGCGATAATTTCAATTCGTTGGTCGGCTCGCCGCCGGTTGGCATTACGTTTTCGGAATGGGCGTTGGCTAATCCCGCGGCGTGGGCCTATCTCGCGCCGATCCTGGCCGAAAATGGCGGTTGGGCCTCGTTCATCAGCACGCCGCGCGGCGGAAATCACTTTAAAGGCATGCTCGACGCGGTGAAGGGCAACGTCTTTGATCCGGTAACGAACCCGCGTGGCTGGTTCAGCGAAGTACTGCCGGCCTCGGCTACCGGCGCCATCGACGAAGTGACGATCGAGGAGCAGCGAGCGATCTATGTGGGCCTGTTCGGCAAGGAAACGGCCGACATGCTCATCGACCAGGAGTATTATTGCTCATTCGCGGGCGCGCTGATCGGCTCCTATTGGGGCGCAGAGATAGCTCGTGCCGAGCGAATGGGGCGCATCGGCACCGCGTTCGACATCGATCCTCGGTATCCGGTGCATACCGCGTGGGATCTCGGCAAGGCGGTCAATAACCCGATCTGGTGCTTCCAGGTCATCGACGGCATGCCGCTGATCGTCGACTTCTATGTTCCCGACAGCGAAGACCTGGAGGATTGGTGCAAGTGGCTCGACGAGCAGGGCTACCACGGCGACGACTTCGTTCCGCATGACATCCTGCATCCGCAGTGGGGAACGAAACGCACGCGGCTCGACACGTTAAGGGCGCACGGGCGCAAGCCGAAAATGGTCGGCATGGTCAGCCTGGCCGAGGGCAACAACGCCGGCCTGCAGACGATCAAGGTGGCGCGCTTCAGGAACACCGACAGCGTCAACGACGGCGTCGAGGGCCTAAAGGCCTACCGGCGCGAGTACGACGACGAGAAGAAGACGTTCCGCGACATCCCGGTCAAGAATTGGGCCGAGCACTATGCATCAGCGTTCCGCTACCTCGGCCTCGCGTGGCGGCAGGCTATTGTGGCTGCCGAGAAGCCGGTGGGCGACAAGGGCGCGTACGTCGGCCAGGCGGACGGCACGATACGCAGTCAGCAGACGGTCAAGGAGGCGGTCGACGCGATGGTAAGGAGGCGCCGGGCTCGGGGCTGATGAAACCTTCTTTCGGTTTCGGGATTGAATCCCTATGGCACTATATTTCTTCGACTTTTATGATGATGACGTTGCTCAACTCGACACCGAAGGGACAGAGCTGTCTAGCTTCGATGCCGTCAAGCACCAGGCAGTGAGGGCACTGGTGGATGTGATAAGAGAGGTCCTACCGGACGGCCCCCACCGGGAGTTGTCATTCAAGGTCCGCGATGAAGCCGGCCGCCAGCTTATGCAGGTGGTGATGACGTTCCATCTCCAGGACGTCCAGTCACCCGGCGCTCCGGCGCTTTGAGAGAGCTCGCAACAGTGCGCTTTCGTCGGTAGTTCCGTCATCGAAAACCTGGAAGACTTCCATAGCCAGGCATTCGCACTGCTTCCGATCTTTCTTGGCTAGGCGTCGCTCCTCGCACAACCGATCAAACACCCGCTGGAGCATTTCCAGATCAGCGGGCCAGTAGACACCACTGCAACGCGATAATGACATCCCCGCCGCCTCGGCGCGGCAACCGCCATTATCTCACAGATCTGGTGCGGACGCGACGGAAATACGTGTTCCATTTGGGAACGAGTTCGCGACTTGGGGATTGTCAATGCAAGTGGTCGATCCCTCGGGGTGTAGCCACTGAGGGATCGCAGGAAGCCCGTCGCCCCGTCCCCCGGCGACGGGCTTGTTCGTTGACAAGCCTACCAGCGCCGGGAACCTAGCCGTCTGCGGAGAGTTCCCGTTAATTGGGGACCTCTAATGGCCGAATCCCAAAAAGAACGTGAGGCACGCATCCTGGCAGAGAAGGATTTTCGCGTCCGTTTTCTTATGCACGAAACCGGGATCACCGAAGACCAAGCGCGCGAACTCATCGACCTGATAGGCAATGATGCGAACTCGCTTCTTCGCGAGGCACGCATACTAAAAAGCCAGTGACTTCAAGCAGCTTACATTTTCGCGGACCTCGCCCCGATCATCTGCCCAATCGATAGATTGGAGCAGCTATGCCGCGCGCTGGTGGTGTCTATTCAGCCCCTCCGGGCACCAAGGGCAACCCGAACACAACGATCGAATCGGCGAAGTACAACGCGCTGGTCGACGACCTGGTGGCTGACGCGAACGCTGCCCGGCCTGTCACCGCTGGCGGCTCGGGATCAAGCACGGCGGTAGGAGCTGCTGACAACTTCAACGCAGCTGGCGCGGACATGGCATCGGCCGCTACTGTCAACCTGGCAAACACTACAGGTACGCTGGTCAACATCACAGGCACGGTCACCATCACGGCGCTAGGCACGCTCGCTGCCGGCGCCGAACGGGATCTTGTGTTCGCCGCGTCGCTGACCCTCACGCACAGCGCCAGCCTCCTCCTGCCCGGCGCAGCGAATATCACCACGGCAGCAGGCGACGTCGCACGCATGCGGTCGCTTGGCGGCGGCAACTGGAAGTGTGTCGGATATCAAAGGGCGGCTGTCGCTCCCCTCTCGAACACCTTCGCCTCACCAACGATCACGACCCCGACTCTGACACTGAAGCAGAGCGCCGCGCCGACGCCGACGGCGGAAGGCGATGTCCAATGGGACACGGATGACGATGTTCTTGTCGTCGGCGATGGTGCCGCTCAGAAGATTTTCGCAGCCCTACCCGCCGGCACAGTAGCTGGCGATGTCCTCTACCTCACGAGCGCCAAAGCTCTGGCGAGGCTCGCAAAGGGGACAGCTTTGCAGATGCTTCGGATGAACGCCGGGGCAACCGCGCCCGAGTGGTCACCGGCTCTGGACTATGCTGGTGGCGCCGCCGCACTCTCTACGGGCGCGGTCGGAACGTATGCATTTCTCAAAACCAACACCACTCTGAACCCTGGCGACACGATAGCTGGATCCAGCTGCCTCTATTCAAACTCGGGCGGCGTCACGGTGGGTGGAGCACCCGCTGGAACATGGCGATGCATGGGCTATTCGGTCAATCCACATGTCACCCTGTTCCTGAGAATCAGCTAAACCGCCGCGCGAACTCTTCAGCCGGAAGGTCGAAGGCGGCACGTTCCTTCTTGATTCGTTCGATTGGCCAATTCCACCATTGGATTTCCAGCAGCGCGGCAACCGTCTCATCAGGAAACCGGCGCTTGATCAGCTTCGCCGGATTGCCGCCGACAAGGGCATAGGGTTCAACGTCCTTGGTGACGATGCTGCCAGCGGCGATGACCGCGCCATGTCCGATCTTCACGCCCGACAGGATGATGGCGCGAGAGCCTATCCAGACGTCATTGCCGACGACAATAGGGCCTTTAGAGGTCAGGTACTCGAGGTTCGTCTTGGTCTTGAAGGTGCGCGACTGGAACGGAAACGTCGACACGGTGTCTGTTCGGTGATCGCCCTGGCAAAGGAACAGCACTCCCGGCGCGATCGAGCAGAACGACCCGATAATGACAGGCGACTTCGCCGTAACATTGTAGAAATTCCCGTCGCTGATCCCGTGGCAATCGCGACCGACCGTCACATGTGCGGGCACCTTCAGCTTCGATCTGAGAATACTTTTCTCACGCAGCCAAGCGGTAAGTTTCGACATGTTGAAGCACCCCGTGATTCCGCGTCAGCACTAGGTAAATCTCTGCCGTTATTCAAGCGGCTTAGAGTTTCGCCATGTGCGCGGACAGGATGGCACCGTTGCGAACGGCCGCCGATGGACCGAAACTTTGCGCGTTCTCTAGCCCTTGTGCTGAAGTCAGAAGGCGGCTGGTCGGACAATCCGGCGGACCCAGGCGGCGCGACAATGCGTGGTGTGACGCTGGCGAACTTCCGCCGCTACGTGAAAGCCAACGCCACCAGGGCCGATCTTCGGAAGATCACGGATGAACAGATCGCCACGGTTTACCGGCGTTTCTACTGGGACGCGGTGGCCGGCGCTGAGCTGCCGGATGGCGTCGACTATGCCGTGTTCGACTTTGCCGTGAACAGCGGGCCGGGCAGGGCGGCGAAATACCTCCAAGCCGCATGCGGCGTCGGCGTGGTCCAGGATGGCCGCATTGGGCCGGCGACACTTGCCGCGGTGCGCGCCAAGCCGGCCGGCGTCGTCATCGATACGCTCTGCGATGCCCGGCTGGCGTTCCTGAAGCGGCTGCCGACCTGGCCGACCTTCGGCAGGGGCTGGCAGAGCCGCGTGGTGTCGGTGCGCATCCAGGCCATGATGATGGCCGAGCCTGTTTTCGTTCAGCCCGCGTCGACTTCGCCGCTCCCCACCGCGACGTCGCCGACGACCATGGGGCAGACTCCTACGCCTGCCGCTGCCGCCAAGGAACGCAATCCGCTCTGGGCTGCGCTGTTCGCAGTCCTCAAAGCCGTGTTCGGAAGGAAGTCACCATGACCGCCGTCATTACCCGCATTGCGCTGCGCTACGGGGCCGGCGTGCTTATCGCGCGCGGATTGCTCGGCTCTGACGACGCTTCGGCCTTCTCTGCCGACCCCGACATCCAGATGGCTCTGGAAACCGGGCTAGGGCTGGCGATCGGCGGCGTGACTGAAGCCTGGCACTGGATGGCCCGCAAGTTCGGCTGGGAGCACTGACCATGGTCGAGGTGTTCACCGCGCTCCTCGAATCGTTCCTGCGCAATCCAGTCGTCATCGCGATCGGCGCGGGCATCGTCATGGCGGTTGGCGCGTGGGCTGAGGGCCGTCTCTCCGGCGCCAAGGCAGAACGCAACAAGCAGGCTGTAGAGCGGCTGGCCGCCCGTAACGAGGCAGACAAGATCGACCAGGCCGTTGCCGGCATGTCTGACGCCGAGGTTCTGAAGGAGCAGGCCAAATGGTCGCGTCCAAAATCCTAGCCCTGGCTGCCTTCGTCGCCCTTGCCGCTTGCCAGCACGGGGGCGGCAGCTTCTGCGACGTCGAGAAGCCGAACCGCAATCCCGTCAAAGACATGACAGCGACCGAAGCGCGGTCGGCACTCGCGCACAATCTCAAGGGCGCCAAGCTCTGCGGCTGGAGGCCATGATGCACGAATTTCTCGACTTCCTCGGCATCAAAGGCCCTGTAGTGGCTGCCGGCCTCGCTGGCGGCATCCTGCGGGCTCTCTCGCGCCATCGCTACAAGATCCGTGAGATGATC
>NZ_RZOS01000769.1:0-1659 GCF_004022605.1 Mesorhizobium sp. M4B.F.Ca.ET.089.01.1.1 | reverse complement strand
AACTGATAGTTAATCATGTTTCTTGTCAACCGGAATTTTGGACCTCTCGCGAGAGGATCGGGCGCAATGAGCGAAACAAGGCGATTGGCGACGCAGCCCAGGCGCAGGCCGAAGCAGGAGCGCAGCCGCGAGCGCATCGACGCGATCCTTTCGACGACCATGCGGCTGATCGGCGAGAAAGGCATCGACGCCGTCACGATGAAGGAAGTGGGTGCGCTGGCCGGCGGACCGATCGCCACCGTCTATCACTATTTCCCCAACAAATCGGCGATCCTGGCGATGCTCTACGAGCGCTTCGCGGAGGAGAGCCGCGCGCGCTTCGGCGCCATCATCGCCGGGATCCGCGGGGTGGACGATGTGACGTCGGCCGCGGATCGGCTGCTCGACGACTACTACAACCGCGTGGCGGCGGATCCGGCCATCCAGGACCTGCAGAACGCGATCCAGGCCGACAAGGCACTGCAGAACCTCGACATCGCCGAGACCAGGCAGCAGGCGAAAATGTTCTGCGACCATGTCGGCCCGATGCTTGAGCCCGAACGGCGCGAGGCGTTCGGCCGCGTGGTGTTCTTGGTCTTCCAGCTTGCCGGCGGCGTTGTGCGGCTGGCGCTGACGCAGGACGAGGCCGAGAGCCGGCGCACGATCGATGACTACCGGTCGATCATCCACACGCAGTTGCGGCTGTTCCTCTGATCGGCGTCAGGGATCCAGCTTCGGCCCAAGAATCTCCACCAGCCAGTCGACGAACACCCGCACCCTTGGCGACAGCTGGCGGCTGCGCGGATAGAGGACCGAGATCGGCGTCGGCGTCGGCGGATTGTCCGGAAGCACCTCGACCAGACGACCGGCCTCGATGTCAGCGGCAAAACGGCGGCGCGGTGCCTGGTAGAGGCCGAAACCCTGGAGCACCAGCGTGGCGGCCGTGTCGGAGTTGGAAACCGTGACTCGCGACGGCAGGACGATTTCGCGCACCTTGCCGTCGACGGTGAATTCCAGCGGCATCACCTGCCCGGTGCGCGACGAGACGAAGCCGATCATCACATGGCCGGCCAGCTCGTCCAGGTCACGCGGCAGGCCGTGGCGCTCGACATAGTCGCAGCTGGCGAGCGTCGCCTCGCGCGCCGTGCCGATTCGGCGCGCGATCATATCACTGTCGGGAAGCGTGCCGGCGCGCACCACGCAGTCGACGCCCTCGCGCACGAGATCGACAAGGCGGTCGCCCTCGCCGATATGCAAGCTGAGCCCAGGATAGCGGGCGAGCAGCGCCGGCAGTTCCGGGATGACGACGGTGCGAGCCAGGTTGCCGTTGATGTCGATGCTGAGCCGCCCACGGACCTCATGCGCGCCGAAGCCGCCCTCGGCGTCCTCGATGACGGCGAGGATGCCGATACAGCGCTGGTAATAGGCGTCGCCGTCGAGAGTGGTGGTGACGTGGCGGGTGGTGCGCCGAAGCAACTGCACACCCAGGCGCTCCTCCAGCTGCTTGATCGCGGCGGTGGCGCTGGAGCGCGGCAGGCCGAGATCGGCGGCGGCAGCGGTGAAGCTGCGCCGTTCCACGACGCGGGTGAAGAGCCGCATGCTGTCGAACCTGTCCATCGGCGATTGTTCGCACAGGATGAATAGTGTTGGCAATCCGTGCCCGATTATATCGTCCAGCAA
>NZ_RZOS01000768.1:0-1662 GCF_004022605.1 Mesorhizobium sp. M4B.F.Ca.ET.089.01.1.1 | reverse complement strand
GCCATGGGGCGGACCGTAGCGCCGGGGGCGCCGGGTTTGAAGCGGTTTGTTGGGACACTGCCCTCGCCTCTTCGTCACGAAAGTCAGAGGCCAGCGGCTAATCTCGAACGTCGCAATTCGCGCTCAAGTGGCATCCGTTGCGAAAGCCGGCGAAAAACGACAACACTGCGGAAGGCGCTAATCCCGTTGGCAGTCGGGATAGATGGTGCCCAGAAGAGGACTCGAACCTCCACTCCTTGCGGAACACGGACCTGAACCGTGCGCGTCTACCAATTCCGCCATCTGGGCTGGTGCGGGCTCATGTAAGCGGGCAAGCTCGCACTGTCAACGCGGTTTTTTCAAACCATTTGCCGTAGACGGCTCAGCCCTCCAGCACTTCCTTCGACGCCACGGTCGAATCGGCGTTGAGCGTGTAGATCACCGGCACGCCGGTGCCGAGCTCGAGCTTGACGATCTCCTCGCCGCTCTTGCCGTCCAGCGCCATGATCAGCGCGCGCAGCGAATTGCCGTGGGCGGCCACCAGCACGGTTTCGCCACGCAGCACGTGCGGCTGCAGGTCGTGCAAATAATAGGGCCAGACGCGCGCGCCGGTGTCCTTCAGGCTTTCGCCGCCGGGCGGCGAGACGTCGTAGGAGCGGCGCCAGATATGCACCTGCTCCTCGCCCCACTTCTTGCGCGCGTCGTCCTTGTTGAGGCCGGAGAGGTCGCCATAGTCGCGCTCGTTCAGCGCCTGGTCGCGGATGGTCTTGAGATCGCTCTGGCCGACCGCGTCGAGGATGTGCTGGCAGGTCTTCTGCGCCCGGATCAGCGCCGAGGTGAAGGCGATGTCGAACTTCAGGCCGCGCGCCTTCAGCTTCTGGCCGGCGGCCTTGGCCTCGGCATGGCCCTGCTCGGTCAGGTCGACGTCGCGCCAGCCGGTGAACAGGTTCTTCAGGTTCCAGTCGCTCTGGCCGTGGCGCACGAGCACGAGGGTTCTCGACATGTTTGCTCCTTCGAGTTTGAGCAATTCCAGGAAAAGTGTGTCGCGGTTTTCCGTCCGGAATTGCGTAAGAACAAAATAATTGGAAGAGGCCGCCTCAGCTCAGGCCGAGCACGTCCCGCATCGAATAAAGTCCGGGCTTCTTCGCGCGGGCCCAGAGCGCGGCTTTTACGGCTCCGCGCGCGAAGATCGCCCGGTCCTCGGCATGGTGGGACAGCGTGATGCGCTCGCCGGTGCCGGCCAGCACCACCGAGTGGTCGCCGACCACCGAGCCGCCGCGCAGCGTGGCGAAGCCGATCGTGCCCGGCTTGCGCACGCCGGTATGGCCGTCGCGCACGCGCACGTCGTTGCCGGCAAGCGGGACGTCGCGGCCAGCCGCCGCCGCTTCGCCGAGCAGAAGCGCCGTTCCCGAAGGCGCGTCGACCTTGTGGCGGTGGTGCATTTCCAGGATCTCGATGTCGAAATCGTCGCCGTCGAGCGCGCGCGCAGCCTGCTCCACCAGCACCGCCAGCAGATTGACGCCGAGGCTCATATTGCCTGATTTGACGATCGTCGCGTGGCGCGCCGCGGCCGCGATTTTCGCATTGTCGTCCGCCGAGCAGCCGGTGGTGCCGATGACATGGACGATGCGCGCCTGCGCCGCGTAGCCGGCGAATTCGACGGTCGCGGCGGGCGCGGGGGAA
>NZ_RZOS01000767.1:0-1670 GCF_004022605.1 Mesorhizobium sp. M4B.F.Ca.ET.089.01.1.1 | reverse complement strand
GTGGTGAAGCGGCCGCTGGTCGCCATCATCGCCACCGGCGACGAACTGCTGCCACCCGGCAGCGAACTCGGTCCCGATCAGATCATCTCGTCCAACGCCTATGGCGTCGCCGCCGCTGCGCAATCGGTCGGCGCCCGCGCGCTCGATCTCGGCATTGCCGCCGACCGCAAGGAAGCGATCGCCGCGCTGGTCAGGCAGGCCGTCGAGCAGCAGGCCGATGTCATCGTGACGCTTGGCGGCGCCTCGGTCGGCGACCACGATCTCATTCACGACGTGCTGACCGGCGAAGGCATGACGCTCGATTTCTGGAAGATCGCCATGCGCCCGGGCAAGCCGCTGATGTTCGGCCGGTTGGGGCCCGCGCGCTGCATCGGCCTGCCCGGCAATCCGGTGGCCAGCCTGGTCTGTTCGCAGCTGTTCCTGAAGCCGTTGCTGGCGCGGCTCGGTGGTCGCGAGTTCCGGCAGGATATGCGCGAGGCGCGGCTGGCCGCGCCGATGCAGGCAAACGATCTGCGGCAGGACTACGTGCGCGCCGTCGTCCGCGAAGAAGCCGGCTCACTGGTTGCGACGCCCTTCGGCATCCAGGACTCCTCGATGCTGCGCATGCTCGCCGACGCCAATGGCCTCGTGGTGCGCGAGCCCTTCGCCCCGGCCGCCGCCGTCGGCGACGCTTGTCGCGTGCTGATGCTACGCTGAACAAAACGTCAACGCATTCATTAAACTTTAAACGGTTGCGGAACACAACTGGAACAGATAGTGTTTGTTCTGGGTTTGTTTTTCTGATTCTGGTTTCAGAACCCGTGGGGGCCGCCATGCTGACGCGCAAACAACATGAACTCCTGATGTTCATCCATGAACGGCTGAAGGAAAGCGGCATTCCGCCCTCTTTCGACGAGATGAAGGAGGCGCTTGATCTGGCTTCGAAGTCGGGCATCCACCGGCTGATCACGGCGCTGGAGGAGCGCGGCTTCATTCGCCGGCTGCCCAACCGGGCGCGTGCGCTGGAAGTGCTGCGCCTGCCCGATTCGATCGCGCCTGGCCTCAATGCCGCGAAGAAGTTTTCGCCGAGCGTCATCCAGGGAAGCCTCGGACAGGGCAATCTCGGCCGGCAGATCAAACCGGCGTCGCCGTCGCGCACCCCCAGCAATGACGACGACGCTGTGTCGGCGGTGTCGATCCCGGTAATGGGCCGCATCGCCGCCGGCGTGCCGATCGACGCCATCCAGCACCAGACGCATTCGATCTCGGTGCCCCCGGACATGATCTCGGGCGGCGAGCATTATGCGCTGGAGGTGAAGGGCGACTCGATGATCGAGGCCGGCATCTTCGACGGCGACACGGTCATCATCCGCAACGCCGACACGGCGAGCCCCGGCGAGATCGTTGTGGCGCTGGTCGACGAGGAAGAGGCGACGCTGAAGCGCTTCCGCCGCAAGGGCGCATCGATCGCGCTCGAAGCCGCCAACCCTGCCTATGAGACCCGCATCTTCGGCCCTGACCGGGTCAAGGTGCAAGGCAAGCTGGTCGGCCTGATCCGGCGCTACTGAGCGGACGGCGCCAGTTTAACCACCGGTTTTTCGGGTCTCTGGTAGGGCGGCAGTCCCCTCGCCTCGCGAGAATATTTGCGCTGCTCGTGCCAGGGCCGATAGGGCTTTTCGACCGCGTAGCGG
>NZ_RZOS01000766.1:0-1684 GCF_004022605.1 Mesorhizobium sp. M4B.F.Ca.ET.089.01.1.1 | reverse complement strand
TCACCACAGTGAGGCGCGGGTGGTTGGCGGATGCCGCCAGCGACAGTGCCGCCGGATCGAGCAGCCGGCCCTTTTCCAGCAGCACATCGCCTTCTACGAAGTCGAGCCCGGCGCGGCGGATGTTGCGCCCTTCAGCGGTCGGCTCGGTCACTTCGATCGTGCCGCCGCCAAGGTCCTGCACATTCTCCTGGATGACGATGGTGTCGGCGCCTCGCGGCAGCGGCGCGCCGGTAAAGATGCGCACGGCTTGCGACGTGCCGACGCTGCCTTCGAAGCCGCGGCCGGCCGGCGCGATGCCGATCACCGAAAGCCGCGCCGGCACGGATGCCACGTCGGCGGCGCGCATCGCATAGCCGTCCATGGCTGAGGCGTTGAAGGGGGGCTGCGTGCGCAGTGCCACCACAGGCTCGGCCAGGACCCGGCCGGCGGCGTCGATCAGTGCCACGCTTTCGCTGGCCCGCGGCGCCGCACCATCCAGCAGGCGCTCGAGCGCCTCGGCGACAGGAACCAGCGCCATCAGGCGCCCGCCCCGGCCGACTTGTAGTCGCCGGACTTGCCGCCGGTCTTTTCGACCAGCCTGATGCCGGAGATCACCATGGCGCGGTCGGCGGCCTTGGCCATGTCGTATATGGTGAGGCAGGCGACAGAGGCCGCCGTCAAGGCTTCCATCTCGACGCCGGTCTTGCCGATGACACGGGCAAGCGCGGTGACCTTGAGACCGGGCAGCGACTTGTCCGGTTCGATATCGACGGAAACCTTGGTCAGGAGCAGCGGATGGCAGAGCGGAATCAGTTCATGCGCGCGCTTGGCCGCCATGATGCCGGCAATGCGCGCGGTGCCCAGCACATCGCCCTTCTTGGCGTCGCCGGCAAGGATCATCTCCAGCGTTTCGGCGCGCATCGAGACAAAGCCCTCGGCGATCGCGGTGCGCACCGTTTCGGCCTTGTCGCCGACGTCGACCATGTTGGCTTCGCCAGAGGCGCCAAGATGGGTGAGGGCGGCCGCCATCGTCAGACGGCCTCGGCCGGCGCCTTGCCTGTCAGAAGCAGGCGAGTCGCCGCCGCGACATCCTGTTGCCGCATCAGGCTCTCGCCGACAAGGAAGGTGCCGATGCCGCTCTTCTCCAGCCTGCGGCAGTCCTGATGGGTGAAGATGCCGCTCTCGCTGACCAGCAGCCGGTCGGCCGGCACCATCGCCGCCAGCCGCTCCGAAACGCCGAGGCTGGTCTCGAACGTCCTGAGGTCGCGGTTGTTGATGCCGATCAGCCGTGACGAGAGCCGGAGCGCCCGCTCCATCTCGGCCTCGTCATGCACTTCGACCAGCGCATCCATGCCGAGTTCGAGGGCCGTCGCCTCGAGCTCGCGCGCCATCGCGTCGTCGACACTCGCCATGATGATCAGGATGGCGTCGGCGCCCCAGGCGCGGGCCTCGAACACCTGATAGGGGTCGAAAAGGAAATCCTTGCGCAGCGCCGGCAGGGCGACGGCGGCACGCGCGGCGGTGAGGAATTCGGGCGCGCCCTGGAAGGACGGGGCGTCGGTCAGCACGGAGAGGCAGGCCGCGCCGCCATTCGCATAGGCCTTTGCGAGCGCCGGCGGATCGAAATCGGCGCGGATCAGCCCCTTGGACGGGCTCGCCTTCTTGATCTCGGCGATCAGCCCGAAGCCGCCGGCCCCGCGCCCGG
>NZ_RZOS01000765.1:0-1688 GCF_004022605.1 Mesorhizobium sp. M4B.F.Ca.ET.089.01.1.1 | reverse complement strand
TCCTTGCGCCGCTCCATCGCCTCGGCCGCGTTCCACAGCGCATCGCTGGAGGACAGTGCGGCCGGAGCGCCCTCCGGCAACAATACCTCGTGATGCTCCGGCGCATCCCGGTGCTTAAAATAGAACACCTCGCCGGTCCGCTCGGCCTTGATCGCCTCGCGGCCATTATACGCGGCCGAGCGCACCGCGCTGCCGCCGTCCGAGCGGGAGATGTAGCGGGCACGGGCAAAGGCGATGGCCATGCCCGCAGAATGCCATCGCCACGGCACAAGCGCAAGCACGCATTCGCCGAATGCATATTGCGTCTGCAAGAATCAGCAGCGCTACGCCGGCGTCCTCGGCTTCCTCGCCACAATGGCCGGCTTGCGCTCGCTGGTCGGCAAGCCGCTGCGCGCGCCAGGGACAAAAAACTCGATCGAGCGCGCATCGTCCGACACCTTTGGTCATGCCGACTGGATGGACATCGCCGAAGCGAAAAACCTCTTCGGCGCCGCTGGACGTTCAGGGTCGCAAGCGACGCGGAAAGATCTGGGTGGGGTGGTGATCGGCGAGGCCTACCGCGTCGATCAGGACGTGCCGGCGCGACGCGGCCAGCAATTCGACCCCGGCGATCGAAAAAGCTGGGGCAAGGGCGGAAAGGCGCAGCTGCTGACGTTCGATCTGTCGTGGGGCGGCACCCATGGCCTCGTCTTCGCCGGATCCGGTTCCTATAAGACGGTGTCCGTCTGCGTGCCCACCTTGCTCAGCTATCGTGGTCCGATCATCACGCTCGATCCGTCCGCGGAACTGGCGCCGATGCTGACAGCCGCGCGCACCGCCATGGGTCGGCGCGTCATCGCCGTCGATCCCATGAAGCGCACCGGCGGCTTCAATGCGCTCGACTGGTTGGCGAAGGATTCACCTCTGATCGATGGCGACATCCGTTCGGTGGTCGACTGGATCTGCGGCGAAAGGAGCTCCGCCACGCGCGATGCGCCGGCGAGCGCCTCGGGCAAAGCCTTCTTCGAGGGCCGTGGCAAGGCGATCGTCGAGACGCTTTTGTCCGACATCGTTTTCGATAGCACGCTCGGCAACGACCGGCGCGCAACCTCGTCACCCTCGCCGAACGGCTGGAGCAGCCTGAGAAGAAGATGCGCGCTGAACTGGCCCGCATCCATGAACACTCCTTGTCGCCGCGTGCCCGTCATCTGGCCGGGCAATTGATGGATCTGGTTGCCGAGACGTTTTCCGGCGTCTACGGCAATATGAGCGAGCAGACCGAATGGCTCGCCAATCCCGCCTATGCAAGACTGGTCTCCGACGACAGCTTCCGCACCGCCGACCTCGTTGCGGGCAAGCTCGATCTCTTTGTCAACATTCCGATGCAGGTGCTGGAATCGACGCCCGCCCTTGCCCGGGTCGTCATCGGCTCGCTGCTCAACGCCGTCTACGAGGCCGACGGCGTGCTGCCGGGCGGCCGTATCGTCTTCCTGCTTGATGAGGTGGCCCGGCTTGGCTTCATGAACTCCCTGGCGCGGGCCCGCGACGCCGGCCGCAAATACGGCATCTCGCTGGTCATGCTCTACCAGTCGGAAGGCCAGTTGCGGGAGCAATGGGGCGAAAGCGGCAAAGCATCCTGGTTCGAGAGCGCCTCCTGGCGTTCCTATGCCGCGATCGGCTCGCTCGAACAGGCGCGCGCCGTCTCCGAG
>NZ_RZOS01000764.1:0-1692 GCF_004022605.1 Mesorhizobium sp. M4B.F.Ca.ET.089.01.1.1 | reverse complement strand
GCGGCGAGCAGCGTGGTGGCGAGCGCTGTCAGGTCGGCGGGGTTCTTCGAGACGAAATCCGGCGCAATGACCGAGATCAGCACGCAGCCGGGCGCGGCTTCCATCACCGCCGTGGCGCGGCGGCCGAGCGTGCGGTTGCGCAGCACGACATAGCCGCCGATCCTGGTCAGATAGGTGACGCTGGCCATCAGCACGATGGCGATGAGGTTGGCCGGATCGATCATGGCTCGTCTCCCGAAAACATATAGGCCGCGACCAGCCCGGAAAGCGCGCCGGCCGCCACATACCAGGCGCCGGGAACGATGAGATAGGTGAGCGCCGCCACCACCAGGCTGACCAGCCACGGCCGCGCTGCAGCAAAGCCCTTCCACATGCCGCGCATCAGCACCAGGAACACGGCCGGGAAGGCCATGGCGAAACCGTAATCCTCGACATTGCCGAGCACCGGGCCGAGTGCTGCGCCGGCGGTGGTGAAGGCCACCCAGGCGAGGTAGAAGGGCAGGGCGGTGCCGGCATAATAGGGCAGGCTGAAGGCCGGGTTCAGGCCCGCGGCCGCCCTCTGCCTTGCATCCGCCAGGCCCAGCGCCCAGCTCTCGTCGCACATCAGGAACAGTGCCGGAAACACCTTGCGCAGGGGCAGCTCGCGCAGGAACGGTGCGAGTGCCGCCCCCATCAGGAAATGGCGGCTGTTGACCAGCAAGGTGATGGCAGCGATCAGGAGGATATGCGGCGGCGAGGTCCAGAGCTGGATCGCCGCGAACTCAGAGCCGCCGGCGAAGTTCATGCCGGTCATCAGCGGAACCTCGGCGACGCTCAGGCCTCTCTGCGCGGCCTGCGCGCCGAGCACCAGCGCATAGGGAACGATGCCGAGCAGCACCGGCGTGGAGGCGGCCACGCCGCGCCGGAATTCGGACCGTTGGCGGTAAGGCGCCTCGTCCAGGGTCAGGCTTGCTTGCGAGATGCTCATGGGGACTCCTTGCGCGAACGAAGCCGGGCGCGCCTCGCGGCCGCCTGCGTCCGAACCATCCGATGTCGATGACTGTATGCCGGTAAGCATAGGCCAAACGCCGAGCAATTTGGTTGCGAAGATTCGCCTTTTCTGCCAGGAATTGGCATCGGATGTCGCAATCATGCAGAAAGATGGAATCATGAGCCATGAAGCTGGATGAGATCGACAAACGCATCCTGCGCGCCCTGCAGCGCGACGGGCGCATGGCCAACAACGATCTGGCGCGGGAAGTCGGCCTGTCGCCCTCGCCGTGCCTGAGACGGGTCAAGCTGCTGGAGGAGGCCGGCGTCATCGACCGCTATGTCGCCGTGCTCAATCCGGCCAAGGTCGGCCGCGGCCACACCTTCTTCACCCGCATCTGGCTGAAGCAGCAGGACGAGGACACGATCGAGCATTTCGCCGCCGAAGCTGCCAAGCTGCCCGAGGTGATGGAGTGCTACCTGATGCTCGGCGACTGCGACGCCATGGTGCGTGTTGTGGCCGCCGGCATCGACGAATACCGCCGCTTCCAGTCGGAGCATCTCAGCCGCATCAAGGGCGTGCAGAACGTCAAGACCGAGGTGCCCAGCCAGACGATCAAGCAGACCTCGGAGATGCCGCTTTAGGGCGGAACTGCCAATCTCCCCCCTTGTGGGGGAGATGCCCGGCTGGGCAGAGGGGGGCGCTGTCCCGCCGGCCTTAGC
>NZ_RZOS01000763.1:0-1697 GCF_004022605.1 Mesorhizobium sp. M4B.F.Ca.ET.089.01.1.1 | reverse complement strand
GCCGGACGAAGGCACCAGGGAGAGCATCGCAGCGATCGCCCCGGCAGATCTCGGCGCCTTCCACAAAGCGAGCTTCGCCCGCGACGGCCTGCATGTCGCCGTGGTCGGCGACATCGACGCCGCGACATTGAAGCGGAAGCTCGACCAACTGTTCGGCGACCTGCCGCAGAGGCAGGCGCTCGCCGCCATCGCCGACACCCAACCCAAGCTTGGCCAGCAGGTGGAGGTCGACTACGACCTGCCGCAGACCTCGCTGCAGTTCGCCTATCCCGGCGTGAAGCGCAGTGCGCCGGATTTCTTCGCCGCGGTGCTGATGAACGAGATCCTCGGCGGCGGCACCTTCACCTCGCGCCTCTATGACGAGGTGCGCGAGAAGCGCGGCCTTGCCTATGGCGTCGATTCCAACCTGGTCGATCACCAGCATTCCAACGCGCTGATCATCACCACCGCGACCCGCTCCGACCGCGCGTCGGAGACGCTTGCGATTGTGCGCGACGTGGTCAAGACATTGGCCGAACAAGGTCCGACAGAGGCTGAGCTCGACGCGGCCAAGAAATACATGATCGGCGCCTATGCCATCAACAATCTGGACTCCTCCGGCTCCATCGCGGCGACCTTGGTGGAACTGCAGCTCGACAGGCTGGGCATCGACTATCTGCAGCGCCGCGCCGGCCTCATCAATGCGGTGACGCTGGATGACGTCAAGGCGGCGGCGAAGAAGCTGCTGTCGCCCGCGCCGGCGATCATGGTCGTCGGGCCGCCGCTCGCCAAGGCTGCGGGAGGCGGCAAGGGATGAGCAGCGGCCCCACCTTCGGCGTTGCCTTCGGCGGCGGCGGCGCGCGGGGCCTGGCCCACATCCACGCCATCGAGGCGCTGGACGAGCTCGGCATCAGGCCGGTGGCCATCGCCGGCTCCTCGATCGGCGCCATCATGGGCGCCGGCATGGCCTCCGGCATGACCGGCAAGGACACCCACGACTATGCCCGCTCGATCCTCGGCCGCCGCGCCGAGGTGGCCTCGCGCATGTGGCGGGCACGGCCGGGCACCATCGCCGAGGCGATGGAGAGCGGCATCCGCGTCAGCCAGTTCAATGTCGAGCGCATCCTGAAGGCCTTCCTGCCAGAGGCCATTCCCGAAACCTTCGCGGAGCTGAAGATCCCGCTCAAGGTGACGGCGACCGACTATTTCGGCCACAAGCTTGCGGTCTTCGAGGACGGCGATCTGCATTCCGCATTGGCTGCCTCGGCGGCCATTCCGGCGGTGTTCCGGCCGGTGACCCGCGATGGCCGCGTGCTGATCGACGGCGGCATCTACAACCCGGTGCCGTTCGACCTCATCGAAAAGGACGCCGACATCGTCATCGCCATCGACGTCGTCGGCGCGCCGAGCGAGGCCGAGCGCAGGCACCCGACCACCGTCGATTTGATGTACGGCGCCACGCAACTGATGATGCAGTCGATCATCGCCAACAAGCTGAGGCAGTGTCCGCCCGACATCCTCATCCGCCCGGCCGTCTCGAAATACCGCGTGCTCGACTTCCTGAAGATCGACACGCTGATGGCCGAGACGGTCGAGATCAAGGACGAACTGAAACGCGCCGTCGAGAAGGCGGTTGCAGAGCACGGCGGCAAGCGCGGCAAGAAGGCGGTGTGAGCGAATCAGCTCCGTCCGCTTCGCCCGGCGTTATACTCCCATAT
>NZ_RZOS01000762.1:0-1701 GCF_004022605.1 Mesorhizobium sp. M4B.F.Ca.ET.089.01.1.1 | reverse complement strand
GGCCTTTTTGACACCGGCCGACCTCTGAGACCCAAATTGGCAGCGCCATTCCAAACCGCAGCCTGAGTGCCTATATCGGGAACCGACGGGCCCTCAGAGAGCATGTTTTGGCATCATCGCTGACCACTTTCACCGACGAGGCGAAGATCGCTCTCGACACGCTTTCAGGGCGCGCCGCCGGGCTCTTTGCGCCGTCGCTCAGGCTGGGCGTCACCGGCCTTTCCCGCGCCGGCAAGACGGTGTTCATCTCCGCGCTTGTCCACAACCTGATCCATGGCGGCCGCCTGCCGCTGTTCGAGGCGCAGAAATCGGGGCGCATCGCACGCGCCTTCCTCGAGGAGCAGCCCGACGACGCCGTTCCCCGCTTCCAGTACGAGGATCATGTCGCGGCGCTGGTCAACGACCGTGTCTGGCCGGACTCGACGCGCGCCATCTCCGAGCTGCGGCTGACCATCGAATACGAATCAGCTTCCGGCTGGAACCGTATGTTTTCGGCTGGAAAATTGTCGCTCGACATCGTCGACTACCCGGGCGAATGGCTGCTCGACCTGCCGCTGCTCGGCAAATCCTTCGCCGATTTCTCGCGCGAGGCGATGGAGATGGCGGCGCTGCCGGTGCGCGCCGATCTTTCCGAAGGCTGGCGAACGCTCGCTGCCACGATCGATCCCAACGCCGATGCCGACGAGATGACCGCGCGCCGCCTTGCCGAGGGTTTTTCGGCCTATCTTAGAGCGTGCAAGCTCGACGAGCGGGCGCTGTCGACCTTGCCGCCCGGCCGTTTCCTGATGCCCGGCGACCTCGACGGCTCGCCCGCGCTGACCTTCGCGCCGTTGCCGGCACTGGCCGAGCGGCGGCCCCGCCCCGGTTCGCTGCAGGCGATGATGGAGCGGCGCTACGAGGCCTACAAGACGCATGTGGTGAAACCGTTCTTCCGAGAGCACATAACGCGGCTCGACCGCCAGATCGTGCTGATCGACGCCATGCAGGCGCTGAACGCGGGCCCGGCCGCCATGGCCGATCTGGAGCGTGCCGTCACCGAAATCCTCGCCTGTTTCCGCCCCGGTCGCGGCAATTTCCTCACCGACCTGTTTTCACGGCGCATCGACCGCATCCTGGTGGCGGCGACCAAGGCCGATCACCTGCATCATGAAAGCCATGACCGGTTGCAGGCGATCGTGCGCCGGCTTGCCGATCGCGCCGTGGCGCGGGCGAACTTCACCGGAGCCGATGTCGACGTGGTCGCCATGGCGGCCGTGCGCGCCACCCGCGAAGGCACCGTCAAGCAGGGCCGCGAAACCCTGCCCGTCATCATCGGCACGCCGCTGAAGGGCGAGCGGATCAATGGCGACATGTTCGACGGCAAGACCGAAACAGCCATATTTCCCGGCGACTTGCCTGAGAAAGTTGACACGGTTTTCGATCCCTCCGTAACGTCGCCGGATGGCGGCGACCCGGCTATCCGCTTCGTGCGGTTCCGCCCGCCAAAGCTCGAACGCACGGCCGAAGGTGTTACGCTGTCGCTGCCGCATATCCGGCTCGACCGGGCGCTGCAGTTTCTGATTGGAGACCACCTGGCATGAGCGCGCCCCGCAAACCCGCTGCATTCCGCATCGAGCCGGAGCCGAGCCGGGAGACGCCGAAGCCGCGGCCCGTCGAGGCTGAGCCGGCGCGCCGGCCACGCGCGGCAAAGGCCGACGTGGC
>NZ_RZOS01000761.1:0-1706 GCF_004022605.1 Mesorhizobium sp. M4B.F.Ca.ET.089.01.1.1 | reverse complement strand
GGTCGACGATCAGGGCAGGCAGAAAGACGGCGCCGGCCGGGCCGGCACCAGGCGTACCGCCGCCATCATCCTTGGCGCAGTCGGCGCCGGCGGCGTTTGTCCCGTCGGGACACTCGGTCTTGGCCGGCGGCTGGTCCTCGCTCTGGGCAAAAACGGGCGTGGCGGCGATTGTCATAGCCGCCAGCAGGAACCCAAACGCGATGACCGGTTTAGCCGCCACTGGCCGGTTTCCTTCCCTCGATCACAGCATCGGCGAAAGGCTGGGCGGCAATAAGGCCGAGCAGCTTCTTGTAATCGTCTCCGGTCTCGGCCGGGATGGCGATGCGGAAGACGCCGTCGGCGGTCGGCCCGCCGGTGATTTTCAGCCTGTTCCGATCGAGGAAGGCGGCGATATCAGCCATCTTCGCCTCCGGCTTGAACTTGACCAGCGCGAACGGCAGCTTCGCCAGCTCGTCCTCGGCGCCGGCGATCTCGAAATCGTTGCCCTTGCCGCCGGGCTCAACGAAGGATTGCACCACCACCAGCGCCAGCAGGGCCGCCGCGGCCGCCCAGGCGACGGTGGCGGGCACCGCCATGAAACGATTGAGGGCCTGCGCCAGCCATGACGGGCTGGCCGGCGCACGTGCCGGACCGGCCTCGGCTTCGAGCGCACGGGCGAAGCGGCTCAGCGCATCGGCCGGCGGGCGGATCGCCTCGTTGGCGGCGGCGGTGCCGGAGAATTCGGCCTCGGCCTCGCCGAGCGCGGCAAGTGCCGCCGGATCGTTCGCCAGCCATTCCTCGACGGCTTCCAGCTCGGCGCCTTCCAGCGAGCCGTTCAGGTAGAACGGCAGCAGCGTTTCCATCTCGTCGCGGCGCGACATCTTTTCAGCGGCGCTCATGGCCACCCCCTGTCGTAACCGGCGGACTTGAGGGCCTCGCCGAGTTTCTTGCGGGCGTAGAACATCCTGGTCTTGACGGTGGCGACGGGAATGCCGAGCACCTCGCCGATCTCGGTAACCGACTGTCCGTGGTAATAGGCGAGGTCGATCACCGTGCGATGCTCCTCCGGCAGGGCGTCGACGAAGCGCCGCAGGGCGGCGCCCTTGTCTTCCTTCATGGTGACGACTTCCGGCGTGTCGGCGCTGTCGGGGACCTGGGCCGCGTCATCGTCGTCGATCCAGTCCTCCTTCTTCTTGCGCAGCGAGGACAGCGCCTTGAAGCGGGCGATACCGAGCAGCCATGTCGAGACTTCCGAGCGCCCTTCGAAGCTGGGCGCCTGGCGCCACAGTTCGAGGAACACCTCGTTCGCGATATCGTCGGCCATCATTTCCGATCCCGTCTGGCGCACCACGAAACGGTAGACCCGCGCGTGGTGACGCATGAACAGGAGCCGCACGGCAGCCCGGTCGCCCTTCGCGACCCGGTCGACAAGCGCGCGATCGGTCTCCATCGCCGCCGTCATGGCCGGTCGAGCCGCCTAGCTCCTCGTAGCTCTGTCGCCGATCGGTCCAAAAAGGTTCATCCTTCCGCCAAGGAATTTTCGGGAGGCTAACCGAAGAGCGGGGACGTTGCCAGAGTATCTGCCTTCTCCCCGTCACTATACGGGGAGAGCGACTGTCTTGGCTGTCAAGCTGTTTGCCATGGTTTTTGGTCGCGGATGATGGCGTTGAGAATGGTCAGCAGCTTTCGCATGACGGCCACGACGGCGACGATCTTCGGCTTGCCGA
>NZ_RZOS01000760.1:0-1712 GCF_004022605.1 Mesorhizobium sp. M4B.F.Ca.ET.089.01.1.1 | reverse complement strand
ATTCGGCAGCAGAACGATCTCGAGGTGATCGAGGGCGAAGTTCTCGACTTTGAGATCGCGAAAGGGCGGATCGCGGCCGTTCAGATCTCGGGCGATCGCCGCCTGGCTTGCGGCGCGGTGGTGCTGACCACCGGCACCTTCCTGCGCGGATTGATCCATATCGGCGAGAAGAAGATCGTCGCCGGCCGCATGAACGAGCAGGCGAGCCTTGGCCTGTCGGCAACGATGAGCCGCGCGGGATTCACGCTTGGGCGCCTCAAGACCGGGACGCCCCCTCGCCTCGACGGCCGCACCATCGACTGGGCGTCGCTGGAAAGCCAGGCGGCGGACGAGGAACCGGTGCCGTTCTCGCTGCTGACCGACGCGATCCAGAACCCGCAGATCGATTGCGGCATCACCCGCACGACGCCGGCCACGCATGAGCTGATCCGCGCCAATCTCGGCCGCTCGGCGATGTATTCCGGCTCGATCGAAGGCGTCGGGCCGCGCTACTGCCCGTCGATCGAGGACAAGATCGTCAAGTTCGGCGACCGTGAAGGCCACCAGATCTTCCTGGAGCCCGAAGGTCTCGATGACGACACCGTCTACCCGAACGGCATCTCGACCTCGCTGCCGGAGGATGTGCAACTCGACATATTGAAGTCGATCCCGGGGCTGGAGCGGGCAACCATGCTGCAGCCGGGCTATGCCATCGAATACGACCATGTCGATCCGCGCGAGTTGTTGCCGACGCTGGAGACGAAGCGGATCGGCGGCCTGTTCCTCGCCGGACAGATCAACGGCACGACCGGCTATGAGGAGGCCGGCGCGCAAGGTCTGCTCGCCGGCCTCAACGCCGCGCGCAAGGCATCCGGCAACGAGCAGATCGTGCTCAGCCGCACCGAAGCCTATATCGGCGTGATGGTCGACGACCTCACCAGTCGCGGCATTGCCGAGCCCTATCGCATGTTCACCTCGCGCGCCGAGTTCCGCCTGTCGCTGAGAGCCGACAATGCCGATGAGCGGCTGACCCCGATGGCGGACCGACTGGGGATCGCGTCAATGGAACGGATGCGGCGCTTCAACGGGATGAACGAGGATCTTGCCAAGGCGCGGGAACTGGCATCGAGCGTGCTGTTCACGCCCAACGAGGCGGCGCGGCATGGGCTGGAGATCAACAGGGATGGCGTGCGCCGTTCCGCCTATGAGCTGCTCGCCTACCCCGGTGTCGATGTTGCCTGGCTGGCGCGCATCGAGCCGCGCTTCGGCTCAATCGATGCGAAGACGGCGGAGCGCCTCGAAACGGAAGCGAAATATTCGGTCTATCTGGACCGCCAGCAGGCTGATGTCGCGCAGATCAGGCACGAGGAAAGCCGATTGATCCCCGCATCGCTGGATTTCGCCGACGTTCCCGGCCTGTCCAATGAACTGAAGCAGAAGATGAAGACGCGGCAGCCGCGCTCCATCGCCGATGCGCAGCGCATGGAGGGCATGACGCCGGCGGCGCTGGCGATCATCGTCGCCCACGTCCGCAACGCCGAAGCCGCCGCGCAGAGGCATGTCGCGTGAGTGCTGCGTCATGGGAGAGCCTGCAGGAAGCGGCGGGCCCGGTTTCACGTGAAACATTCGAGCGTCTGGTTGCCTTCGAACAGCTGTTCCTGAAATGGAACCGCAGCATCAACCTCGCCGCGCCGTCGACCCTGGACGATGTCTGGCGCAGGCACATACTGGAT
>NZ_RZOS01000075.1:0-18742 GCF_004022605.1 Mesorhizobium sp. M4B.F.Ca.ET.089.01.1.1 | reverse complement strand
CCCTACTCCCCTACTCCCCTATTCCCCTACTCAATCATGCCCTACCAATCCCCAGTATCCCCCGGCCGGTCCTGGTACGAGGACACGGCCGGATCACGGCCCGAATACCCCGCTCTCGACGGCGACCGCCAATGCGATGTCGTCATCGTCGGCGGCGGCTTCACCGGCCTGTCAGCGGCGGCGCATCTGGCGAAGGCCGGCAGCAATGTCGTGCTCATCGAGGCGCATCGGTTCGGCGACGGCGCTTCGGGGCGCAATGGCGGCCAGCTCGGTACCGGCCAGCGCGCCTGGGCCGAGGAGATGGAGGCGGAATACGGCCTTTCCCGCGCCAAGGCGCTGTTCGACCTCGCCGAGGAGGCCAAGGCGCATCTGCTCGAATTTGCCGCCGTCAACAGGATCGAGATCGACTACATGCCTGGCCAGCTGTCGGTGGCGCACAAGCAGCGCTATGTCGACGACTACAAGGCGCATGCCGAGATCATGGCGAGCCGCTTCGGCTACCCGCACATTTCCTTCATGGACGCGAAGGAAGCCGCAGAGCGGCTGGGCTCGACACGCTATTTCGGCGGCACGCGCGACACCGGCACCGGGCACATCCACCCGCTGAAGCTGGTGATCGGCACGGCGAAAGCAGCGGCCGGGGCCGGCGCGCAGCTGTTCGAGCGGACGCCGGCGACCGGCATCGTCTCCGGCGGCGGCAAGGTGAGGGTGACGACGCCGAAAGGCACGATCACGGCCGAGAAATGCCTGATCGGCGTCAACGCCTATGGCGGCACGCTCGAGCCGGTGAGCGCCGCGCACATCATGCCGATCGGCTCCTTCATCGGCGCGACGGTGCCGCTCGGATCGGCCTCGACGGTGGTGCCGGGCGGCGAGTCGGTCGACGATTCCCGCTTCGTCGTGCGCTACTTCCGCAAGTCGAAAGACGGCCGGCTTCTGTTCGGCGGGCGCGAGGTCTACGCGGTCAACGATCCGAAGGACATCCACATCCATATCCGCCGCCAGATCGCGGAACTCTATCCGGAGTTGAAGGATGTCGAGATCACGCATGGCTGGGGCGGCTATGTCGGCATCACCGTGCCGCGCAAGCCATTCGTGCGCGAAGTGATGCCCAATGTCATCTCGGTCGGCGGCTATTCCGGCCACGGCGTCATGCTGTCGAACTTCTTCGGCAAGCTCTATGCCGAGACCGTGCTCGGCAACCGCGACCGGCTGAAGCTGATCGAGGATCTGAAGGTCCCGCCGTTCCCCGGCGGCCGCCGTTTCCGCGCGCCCTTGCTGTTCCTGGCGCTCAGCTGGTTCGCCCTGCGCGACAGGATCTGACGCAGGGGAAGCACCGGCCGGAACGGAGCTTCCGGCCTATCTGCCTGATTCCATTCGGCAGTTCGTGCCGATGCGAGATGTTGCGGAATCCTTAACAAGGGTGCAGAATTCATTGCAAGGGCGCACTGATGCCACAATCACCGGCAAAGGATGCGGGTTCTGGGCTGTAAGACGGGGACTTTCGCGGGCCCGCCCGCTTGTGTTTTTGGGACCGATGCCGATCACCGCCGGACCTCCGGCACCGATCGAAAGAACGTCGGCCCACCTATTGGAGGTGGTTAGAGTGAACGAGCCCTTCAGTTTCGGCGCGCCGGAACGGCGGCACTTTGCAATGCAGTTCGGCTATGACAGGCGGCCCACGTTCTGGCAGGGCGTGCGGTCCAATTCGCATCTGGTGATTGCCGCTGTCGGCACCGCGGCCCTGCTCGGCGTGGCGGGGATTGCGTTGTGGCTGGCGCTGCCGGCCAGCGACCGGCAAGCGATTGCCAGCCCGGCGCAAAGCGTCCCGACAATCCCGGTCAAGACAACCAAGATCGCGCCCGTCAGCGCGAACGCCACGGCGATCGCAGTGGCGCCGCAGGCGGCGCGCAAGGCCGACGCGGTGTCGGCCGTCGTCGCCGCCAAGGAAGCCAAGATACCGGCGCTGGCGTCCAACGACCCGCGCTGGACCGCACCGGGCACCAAGGCCGCGTCCAACGACCCCGCGCCTGCTCCATCCGATCAGGCGGCAGGCCGACAGGCCGAAGAGACCGCCAAGCCAACCGACACGGCATTCGCCGAACCGGCGCCTCAATCAGACGCCACCGCCTTGCTGTCCAAGGTGGCCGCGCCCAGCGCGGCGCCGGCGCAGGACGATCCCGACGGCGCCAAGACCGCCGCCATTCCCGCCCCGGACCCGCAGGCGCCGGAAGCGCAGGCATCCGCAGGCGACGATGCCAAGCCAAAGCCTCAAGAAGCCAGCGCGGCCAGTACCGGACGCATCCTGCGGGCCGTCACCATGCGGGCCGGCCCGAAACAGAAAGCGGCGGCCATGGTCACCGTGCCCGCGAAGACCTCGGTGCAGGTCATAAGCTGCAAGAAGTGGTGCCAGATCGTCTATAACGGCAAGCGCGGCTGGGTCTACAAAACCTACATCAAGACCGGCGCCTGAGAGCCTCATCGCCGCCGGTCAGCCGAAGCCACTGCCATAGCCGGGCCCGCCTGCGCTTTCTGACGTGGGCGCGATGTTGCTCGAAGGGCACTTCGAACAGGCCGCATCCCTGGCATCCAGACCTTTTTCCGCAAACCGGGACCCAGCATTTGACATCGTGGGTCCAGGCGAGCGCGACCCTCTCGAGGTGAAGGTTGGACGAGCTCTTGAGCAGGATCAGTTCGCCCGGTACTGCCGTTTTCCTGATGTGGTCGGAGACTTCCCTGGGCGTTCGCAATTCGACGAAGCGGCCGCCATCGCGGTCGGCCTGGCCGGCGCCCGAGCGATGCGCGTTGTCGCCGACATAGATCACCTGGCCAGCGACCTCGCGCGCGGTGTTGTAGGCGTCACGGTACTTTCTGGTCGAACCCACATAATCCGAAATCTGGCCGAGAACGATGCGTTTTGAGGCGACCTTGGCCTTGGCCACCATGTCGATGGCGAGGTTGATCGAATGCCAGGGGGCCTTGGCGGTGTCGACCAGGAAGTGCGGACCGTCCTCAATGACGAGCACCTGGCAGCGATTGACCAAGGGCCGAAACGTCGCCACGCGCGCCGCGACTTTTTCGGGCGGCACGCCGAGCTCCAGCGCGGTGGCGACAGCCGCCGCCGTCGGCAGCCATAGATACTCGGCCGGAAACAGCGTCTTCAGGTCGAGCGTGCCGCCACGCCACCGGACCTTGAGGCTCAGCGTTTCAGGATAGGCGGCCTGCGTGTCGGTGACACGATAATCCGCATCTTCCGTCCGGCCGAAGGTGACGACGCGATGCCTGGTGCCCGAAGCCATGCCGAGCACATGCGGATCGTCGGCGTTGAGCACGGCAAGACCGCCCGGTGGCAGCGCATCGACCAGGGCGCGCTTTTCCAGGGCGACGTTCTCCAGGGTCCTGAAACTGGCCAAATGTTCGAGGCGGACCATGGTAACGACAGCCACATGCGGCTTGAGCAGTTCCGCCATCGGCCTGATGGTGTCGACGCCATAGGCGCCTGCCTCGAACACGACGTGATCGACCTTGCCCGATTTCCACATACGCTTGTAGAGCGTGCTGGCCAGCGCATCGATGGCGTTGGCGAGAACCTGCGTGTAGACCGGGCCATGGCTGGCCAATATATGGCCGAGCAACGCCGCCGCCGTCGACTTGCCGGAACTGCCGGTGACGCCGATGAAGGTCGCCTTGCTCTTTGAACGGGCGCGCCTGGCCCTGTAGATCTTGTGGCGGTGCCACAGGCTCCGGCGAATCTTGCGCAATCGGGCATTCATCGCATGGCCACCCTGCTTCCTCGAGAAGCCTTATGCAGTTCCCGGGCGGCTCGTCAATTCAGGCCCGCCGTTCAGATGCAGCGCCCGCCGTCGACCTCGAGCGCCACGCCGGTGATGAAAGCGGCTTCGTCGGAGGCGAGCCAAAGTGCTGCATTGGCGATGTCGAGCGGCGTCGAGAGGCGGCCGAGCGGGATCGAGGCGCGGAACCTCTCGCGGATTTCCGGCGTGTCGGCGCCCATGAACTTCTCCAGCATGCCGGTCTCGCCGGCGACCGGGCAGAGGCAGTTGACGCGGATGTTTTTCGGCGCCAGCTCGACCGCCATCGACTTGGTGGCGGTGATCGCCCAGCCTTTCGAGGCATTGTACCAGGTGAGGCCGGGCCTCGGCCTCAGGCCGGCGGTCGAAGCGGTGGTAAGGATGACGCCGCCGCCCTGCCGCTCCATGATCGGCACCACCGCGCGCGCCGCGTGGTAGATCGCCTTCATGTTGACGGCCGTGATCAGATCGAAGGTCGTCTCGTCGACGTCGAGCATGTCGCCGTTGCGGTGCGTATAGCCGGCATTGTTGACCATGATGTCGATGCGGCCGAAGGCGCTCTTGCCGGCATAGACCATCTCGTCGAATTCGGAGCGCTGCGACACGTCGGTCTGGGTCCAGATCGCTTTGTCGCCGATCTCGCCGGCCACGCGCTCGGCGCCCTTGGCATTGAGGTCGGCGACGACAATCCTGGCGCCCTCCTCGGCAAAGCGCCTGGCCATGCCCTCGCCAAAGCCAGATGCGGCGCCGGTGATGATGGCGACCTTGTTTTCCAGACGCGTGCCTTTTTCGCTCATTGAAGATCATCCCGAAGCAAGGCATTTCTCCTTTGGCTTTCGCCGCGATCCCGCTCTATGCTGCACCTGCGAAAGCTCCCCGGAACCACCGCTTGCCGAGAAGCCCCCGGGGCTACGTCAGTGTCAAGGGCACACATGAACCCAATCGACAACCAGCGACCGGTTCTCACCTGTGACACCATGGCACTGGAATATTTAAATCGATTAGAATATATCAGCCTCGTACCTGAGCGCGGCGTCAAAACGGACAGACCATGACCAGCCAGATCATCCCCGTCGATCCTTTCGACTTCATCATTTTCGGCGGCACCGGCGACCTGTCGGAACGCAAGCTCCTGCCTTCGCTCTATCATCGCCAGCGCGACCATCAGTTTTCCGAGCCGACCAGGATCATCGGCACGTCGCGTTCCAAGATGACCGACGCCGAGTTCCAGGCCTTCGCCAAGCAGGCGATCTCGGACCATGTGAAGCCCGCCGACATCGATCCGAAGGAGCTGGAGACGTTCCTCGCCCGGCTCTCCTATGTCTCGGCCGACGCGACCACCGGCACCGGCTTCGACAAGCTGAAGAAGGCTATCGGCGACAGCGACCGCATCCGCGCCTTCTACCTGGCCGTAGCGCCGGCGCTGTTCGGCGACATCTCGCACAAGCTGAAAGAACACAATCTGATCACGCCGAACTCGCGCATCGTGCTGGAGAAGCCGATCGGCCGCGACCTCGCCTCGGCGCGCGCGCTCAACGACCTTGTCGGCGACGACTTCCACGAAAGCCAGATCTTCCGCATCGACCACTATCTCGGCAAGGAGACGGTGCAGAACCTGATGGCGCTGCGCTTCGCCAACGCGCTCTACGAGCCGTTGTGGAACTCGGCCAATGTCGACCACGTGCAGATCACGGTCGCCGAGACCGTCGGCCTCGAGGACCGCGTCACCTATTACGACAAGGCCGGCGCGCTGCGCGACATGGTGCAGAACCACATGCTGCAGCTTCTGTGCCTCGTCGCCATGGAGGCGCCGTCCTCGATGGACGCGGACGCCGTGCGCGACGAGAAGCTGAAGGTGCTGCGAGCGCTGAAGCGCATCAACGGCAACGAGGCGCCGAAGCACACGGTGCGCGGCCAGTATCGCGCCGGCGCCTCCGCCGGAGGGCCGGTGAAAGGCTATGTCGAGGAACTCGGCAAGGACAGCAACACCGAGACCTTCGTCGCCATCAAGGCCGAGATCGCCAACTGGCGCTGGGCCGGCGTCCCGTTCTACCTCAGGACCGGCAAAAGGCTGGCGACCCGCGTCTCGGAAATCGTCATCGAGTTCAAGCCGATCCCGCACTCGATCTTCGGCGACAGCGCCGGACCGATCTTCGCCAACCAGCTGGTGATCCGCCTGCAGCCGGATGAGGGCGTCAAGCAATTCATCATGATCAAGGATCCGGGCCCGGGCGGCATGCGGCTGCGCCAGATCCCGCTCGACATGAGCTTCGCGCAATCCTTCGACGGGCGCGCGCCGGATGCCTATGAGCGGCTGATCATGGACGTGGTGCGCGGCAACCAGACGCTGTTCATGCGCCGCGACGAAGTCGAGGCGGCCTGGAAATGGATCGATCCGATTCAGAACGCCTGGGAAAACGCCAGGCAGGAGGCGCAAGGCTATACGGCCGGCACATGGGGGCCGTCGGCCTCGATCGCGCTGATCGAACGCGATGGGCGGACATGGCACGAGAGCAATTGAGCGGCGCCTACAACTGGAATGGCTTCGCCGATCGCGAGCAGCTGGCGGTAGCACTTGCCGGCCATGTCGCGACGCGACTGACCAAGGCGATCAGCGAGCGCGGCACGGCGCTGCTTGCCGTTTCCGGCGGCACGACGCCGGCGAAGTTCTTCGCGGCGCTGTCGAAGACCCCGATCGCCTGGGACAAGGTCACGGTGACGCTGGTCGACGAGCGTTTCGTGCCGGCCTCCTCGCCGCGCTCGAATGCCGGGCTGGTGGCCGCCAATCTCCTGCAGAACGCCGCGGCTGCCGCCCGCTTCGTGCCGCTCTACCATGAAGCGGCAAGCATCGAGGATGCGGCGCTGTCCGACAACGAGGCGCTGATATCGCTGCCCTGGCCGCTCGACGCGGTCGTGCTCGGGATGGGCGGCGACGGCCACACCGCCTCGTTCTTTCCCGACGCCGACGACCTGCCACGACTGCTCGATCCGTCCTCGCAAAGGATCGTGCTGCCGGTGCACGCGGCAAGCGCCGGCGAGCCCCGGCTGACGCTGTCGATGGCAAGGATCATCGCCGCCGGCTTCATCGCCCTGCACATCGAGGGCGCGGAAAAACGCAGTGCCTTCGAGGATGCGATGGCGCCGGGAAAGCGAAAGCCCATCCGCGCCGTGATCGATGCGGCACCCAGAACCGTCGAGGTTTTCTGGGCGCCCTGATTTTGACCATACCGAGGGTCCCGGCTGCCGGAAAGTTCAGGGACCCCGCCTGAAAGGACCGTTGCCATGACCGCCAGACGCGACATCGAAGCCATCACCGAGCGCATCCGCCAACGCTCGAAGGCCGGCCGCGAGGCCTATCTCGGCCGCATCGCAGAAGCCTCCGGCCGCAGCGCCAACCGGGCGGTGCTGTCGTGCGGCAACCTTGCGCATGGCTTTGCCGTCTGCAGCCCTTCCGAGAAGATCGCGCTCGGCGGCGACCGGGTGCCCAACCTCGGCATCATCACCTCCTACAACGACATGCTGTCGGCGCATCAGCCCTTCGAGACCTATCCGGCGCTGATCAAGGAAGCGGCGCGCGAGGCGGGCGGAATCGCGCAGGTGGCCGGCGGCGTGCCGGCGATGTGCGACGGCGTCACGCAAGGGCAGCCCGGCATGGAGCTGTCGCTGTTCTCGCGCGACGTGATCGCCATGGCGGCGGCGATCGGGCTGTCGCACAACATGTTCGACGCGGCCGTCTTCCTCGGCGTCTGCGACAAGATCGTGCCGGGACTGGTGATCGCCGCGCTCACCTTCGGCCATCTGCCGGCGGTGTTCGTGCCGGCAGGACCGATGACCACCGGCCTTCCGAATGACGAGAAGGCCAAGGTCCGCCAGCTCTACGCCGAGGGCAAGGCGGGACGGGCCGAGCTGCTCGAGGCGGAGTCCAAATCCTACCACGGGCCGGGCACCTGCACCTTCTACGGCACCGCCAACTCCAACCAGATGCTGATGGAGATCATGGGTCTGCATACGCCGGGCGCCTCCTTCGTCAATCCGGGCACGCCACTGCGCGACGCGCTGACCAGGGAAGCGGCAAAGCGCGCGCTGTCGATCACCGCGCTCGGCAACGACTATACGCCGGTCGGCCGCATGATCGACGAGCGCTCGATCGTCAACGGCGTCGTCGGCCTGCATGCTACCGGCGGCTCGACCAACCACACGATCCACCTGATCGCGATGGCCGCCGCCGCCGGGATCGCGCTGACCTGGCAGGACATTTCGGACCTGTCGGAAGCGGTGCCGCTGCTGGCCCGCGTCTATCCGAACGGGCTTGCCGACGTGAACCATTTCCACGCCGCCGGCGGGCTCGGCTTCCTGATCCGCGAACTGCTCGACGAGGGCATATTGCACGAGGACGTGCAGACGGTGTGGGGCGAAGGGTTGCGCCCCTATGCGGTCGAGGCCAGGCTCGGCGCCGATGGCGGCGTGGTGCGTGAGGCCTCGCCGCTGGAAAGCGGCGACGAGAAGGTGCTGGCGCCTTTCAAGAAGGCGTTCCAGCCGACGGGCGGCCTGAAGGTGCTTGGCGGCAATCTCGGCCATGCCGTCATCAAGACCTCGGCCGTGAAGCCGGAGCGACGCGTCATCGAGGCACCCGCAAAAGTGTTCGACAGCCAGCAGGGGCTGAACGAGGCCTTCAAGGCCGGCACGCTCACCGGCGATTTCATCGCCGTCATCCGCTTCCAGGGGCCGAAAGCCAACGGCATGCCGGAGCTGCACAAGCTGACCACCGTGCTCGGCATCCTGCAGGATCGCGGCCAGCGCGTGGCGCTGGTGACCGACGGGCGCATGTCGGGCGCGTCCGGCAAGGTGCCGGCGGCGATCCATGTCACGCCGGAAGCGGTCGAGGACGGCCCGATCGCCAGGATCCATGACGACGACATCATCCGGCTCGACGCCGATGCCGGCACGCTGGAAGTGCTGGTGCCGGGCGCGGAATTCGCGCTGCGGCGCACGGCGGATGCCGATCTCATCGGCAACGAGTTCGGCTTCGGCCGCGAGCTGTTCGCCGGGTTCCGGCAACTCGTCGGCCGCGCCGATCACGGCGCCGCGGCGTTCGGGAACGCCTGAGTCGGCAATTCCATCCAAGAAAAAGGGACGACTCATCGGCCGCCCCTTTTTCTCCAGAAGACGGAAGCGCTAGCTACTGGACGGTAACCTCGGCGCGTTCACCGGCCTTGACGGTCACCGGCGTCTCCTTGTCCTGGCCCTGGTCGGAGGCGTGGCGCACGACGACATAGTCGCCCGCCGGAATGGTCTGCTGCCAGCTGTCACCATAGCTTAGCCCAAGCGACTTGCGCTTGCCCTCGATGTCCTTCTTCGACGAAAGCACTTCGATCGAATAGGCGCCGGGCGCCGACATCGCCAGCACGCCGGCGTCGAGCGTCACCTTGACGTCCTGGTTGTCGCCGGCCTTGATGCTGAAGGGCTGCTCGACCACGGCGATATCGAAGGTGGTGATCGCGACATAGTCATCCGGCGGCAGCCAGAACTTGCTGTCCGGCCCGTAGGAGTGCTCGACGCTTTCGCGCGTACCGTCGATCTTCTTCTTGGCCTTGACGATCTCGAAGCCGATGCCCGAATTGTCGGCCTTGTCGCCGCCCGCCGTGTAGTAGGCATTGAGCACGGCATGGCCGACGCCGACGACGATATCCTTTTCAACGGTCTGCCCGGCGGCCAGTTGAACGGTCTCGGTGACCGTGCCGGCGCCGATCTGCACCGTCACCTTCTGCTCGCCCGCCGGCACGGTCGCCCTGGCGTCGCCATAATGGGTGGTGCTGCCGCCCGGATAGGCGAAGTCGACGCGGGCCTCGCCGCTGATCTCGGCGCCCTGGCTGGCGTGCGGATGAATGACCAGCGTGCCGGCATTCAGCGTGAACAGCGGCTTGTAGACCTGGCCGGCCTCGACCTTGAGCTTCTGCTCGACCTTGGCCTCGTCGGCGCGACCGACGACGACATAGTCGCCCGGCTCGAGATTGGTCTTGAGCTCGCCATACTCGGTCATGACCTGATCGCCGCGCGTGCCGTCGGCGTTGGCCTTGTAGATCTCCCAGGCATTGCTGTTGTCGCTGACATCCGGGCCGCCTTCGGCCAGGACGACGCTCGGCATGAAATTGAATTCCGGCTTGGCGGGCTCGGGCGCCGGCGCGGGAGCCGGAGCAGGTTCGGGGGCAGGCGCCGGGGCCGGCGCCGCCACGGTCTCGACCAGCGCTTCCTGCAGCGCCTTTTCGTCCGAGGCCTGGATATACTTGCCGCCGGTGTTCTCGGCGAGGCAGGCGATCTGCTTGCCCTCGTCGGCGGTCAGGCCGAAGCCGACGACGTCGGCGGTGAAGTCGACGCCGGAAGCCTCCAGTTCCTTGCCCAGCGCGCAAGGGTCGCCGCCGCAGGTCTCGAGCCCGTCGGTGATGAGGACGACGGTCGCCTTGTCCTCGGTGTATTTCAGCGCCTCGGCCGCCTGCTTGACGGCTGCGGTCAGCGGCGTCTTGCCGAGGAATTTCATGCTGTCGGCGGCGGCCGAAATGGCGCTCGCCGAACCCGCCTGCGGCGGCACGATCAGCTCGATGTCCTCGCAGCTGCCCTTCTGGCGGTGACCGTAGGCCATGAAGCCGATCTCGTCGTCGCCCGGCACCGACTGCAGCACGGTGCGCAGCGATTCGCGCGCGATCTCAAGCTTCGGCTTGCCGTCGATCTGCGCCCACATCGAGCCCGACGCATCGAGAATGATGATGACCTTGTTGGCGGCAAAGCCGAACGTGGTCGTCGACAAAAGGAGGATCGCCGTGGCGACGCTCCGTGCCAATCGCATCATGAAACTCTCCTAGGAAACCCCTCTGGTCCGCGGCGCGAAGGTATTTGACCCGGCCTGTGGAGACAAGCCCGCACGCGGCCTTGCGCACAGGCACCACGGACGGCGGCTCATCGCTCAGTAGGTGGTGCGGCGCTCTTCCGACGGCGGGCGGCCGAACTGCAGCCGGTAGCTCTGCGCGAAATAGGAGTGCGAGGTGAAGCCGGTGGCGATCGCCACGTCGAGGATCGGCATGTTGGTCTGGCGCAGCAGTTCGCGCGCCCGCTCCAGCCTGAGCCGCATGTAGTAACGCCCCGGCGTGACGCTCAAATGGCGCAGGAACAGGCGCTCGACCTGGCGCACCGACAGGCCCGCCGACTTGGCGAGCTGGACCGCCGACAGCGGCTCGTCGAGGTGATCGGCCATCAGCTCGACGATGCGCCTGAGCTTCTCCGACTTGCCGGTGAGGTCGCGCTCCGGCCCGACGCGCTGGCGGTCGCCGGCCGAGCGGATGCGCTCGTGCTGGAACTGGTTGGCGACGCCGTTGGCGAGGTTGGAGCCGAAATCGGTGCGCACGATCTCCAGCATCAGGTCGATCGAGGTGGTGCCGCCGGCGCAGGTGTAACGCTTGCGGTCGATCTCGAAGACATTGCCGGTGCAGTTGATGTCCGGGAAACGCTCCATGAAGCCGGCGCGGTTCTCCCAATGGATGGTGCAGCGATAGCCGTCGAGCTGGCCGGCCTCGGCAAGCAGATAGGAGCCGACCGAGAGCGCACCGAGCGCGTTGCCGCGCCTGCCCCAGCTGCGCAGCGCCGCCAGTACCTTGCTCTTGCCCGGGAATTCGATGGAGAGGCCGACCGACACGAACAGGATGTCGACCGGCGGCATATCAGCGACGGAATAGTCGATCTTCAGCGGCAGGCCGTTGGAGGCCATGACCGCGTCGCCATCCGCCGAGATCGTCGTCCAGCCATAGACGTCGCGGCCAAGCAAGCGGTTGGCCGAGCGAAAGCAGTCGATCGCCGCGGCCAGCGAGAACATCGAGAACTTGTCGACCAGCAGGAACCCGAACTGACGACCACCCTGAACGGAATCGTTCGCGACCGGCCGTTCGATGGGAATGGAATGGTTCGGCAAGTAGGCTGCTTCCCGGTCAGAAGGACGGCCGCTTCAACCCGGCCGCAAGGTAGGCGGAAGCTACAGTGTTCGCCATCAGCATGGCAATGGTCATCGGCCCGACGCCGCCGGGCACCGGGGTGATGGCGCCGGCCGCCTTGGCCGCTTCGGCATAGGCGACGTCGCCGACGAGGCGGCTCTTGCCCTCGCCCTTCTCGGGCGCCGGGATGCGGTTGATGCCGACATCGATGACGGTGGCGCCGGGCTTGACCCAGTCGCCCTTGACCATTTCCGGACGGCCTACCGCGGCGACCAGGATGTCGGCGGTGCTGGCAAGCGCCGGCAGGTCCTTGGTGCGGCTGTGGGCGATGGTGACGGTGCAGTTGGCGGCAAGCAGGAGGTTGGCCATCGGCTTGCCGACGATGTTGGAGCGGCCGACGACGACGGCGTTGAGGCCGGACAGGTCTTTGCCGCGCACGCTCTCGATCAGAAGCATGGAGCCGGCCGGCGTGCAGGGCACGAAGGCCGTCTCCAGCTCGCCGGTGCCGAGCTTGCCGACATTGATGAAGTGGAAGCCGTCGACATCCTTCTCCGGCGCGATCGTCTGGATGACCTTGCCGGAATCGATGTGGCCGGGCAGCGGCAGCTGCACCAGGATGCCGTGGATCGACGGGTCGGCGTTGAGGTCACCGATGATCTTGAGCAATTCTGCCTCCGAGGTCTCGGCCGGCAGCGTGTGCTGCAGCGAGTGGAAGCCGCATTCCTTGGCGGTGCGCGATTTCGAGGCGACATAGACCTGGCTCGCCGGATCCTCGCCGACGATCACCACGGCGAGGCCGGGCTTGGTCGCGCCCTTGCCCGCCAGTTCCGCGGTCAGCGCCTTGACCTTGCCAACCACGTCTTCGGCGACGCTCTTTCCGTCAATCACTTCGGCCATGAACCACCTTCAACTCTTCCATCAAAGCACGTCGCATCCTTGGGATTCATGCGACCGCCTTGTCTCATTGTTTCACAGACCCGAAACCCGCGCGGTTCGGGCGACATGTCGAGCGGCATTTTCACGAAAATTCCGGCGGGCAATCCCGTCAAAACGCCGTCGCATGCCGTAAACTCGAAACCGGCCGCTTTTATCGGATGGGTCAGGATTTAGAAATAGCGGCGGTTCGAACGGCTTTCGGTGAGCTCTCGCACCGCCTCGCGGAATTCGCGCAGGCTTTCGCGGATCTCGTCGATCTGGCCTTGCTGCTCGTCGGTGTTCGGCGCCTGCGGCGCCAGTTGATCCCGAGGATTGGCCCCCTGCCCACCAGACGAGGTTGCCGCGGGCGGATAGGCATGGCTGGCCGGCTGGTTCTGTTCCGGCCGTGCCGGCCGATAGCCGGGCTCATCGTCATAGGCCTGCGTGCGCGGAGAGGAATAGGTGGCCGGCCGCCGAGGCGGCTCGTCCTGCTGGAATTGACGCGGCTGATAGGCCGCGGGCCGTTCCGTGACCTTGCCGGGATCGACGTGCTTTTGCCTTTTGCCGGGCATCATCCCGCGCACTGCCGAAAGCAAGGCGCCAACCGGCCCCGAACGTTCAGCCCCGGTGGTCGCGGCGGGCGATGGTGGAGGCGGCAATGGAGCGCGCGGCTGCGAGCGTGGCAGCGGAACAGGAGGCGGCGCCCGATAGACCTTGTCTTCGACCGCGGGCTTGTGGTCGTGTTTCCCGCGGCGACGCGAGCGCGAGGTCGCGGTTTCGCGCAGGCTCTCATAGGCGCCGCGCATGCCGCCGAGTCCGACGCCCGCAGCAAAACCAAGCAGCAGGCCGGCGATCGCCAGCATGGCCCGCGACGGTCCCTTGGCCTCGAGCGGCGCGAAGGCTTTGGAGATGACGTTGATGTTGGCGGTGTTGATGTCCTTCTGCTCGCCGGTCTCCTTGGCGCGCAGCAGGAAAGCCTCGTAGACCGAGCGCTTGGCGGCGGCCTCGCGTTCCAGCTCGCGCAGCGAGACCAGAGCGTTGTTGACGTCGCCGCTCTGCACCTTGGCCTGCGCCAGGCGGGAGGCAAGGTCCTGCTCCAGCTGGACGGAGCGCTTCAGGTCGACCTGCAGCGAAGAGGCGATGCGCTGCAATTCGCCGGCGATGCGGTCGCGCGCGCCGGCGAGCTGGGCGCTAAGCGCCTGCAGTTCGGGATGGCGCGGCCCGAGCCTGACGGCGGCGCGGTCGGCTTCCTGCTTCAGCGCCGCATATTGCGCGCGCAGCTCGCCCATGGTGTTGGAGTTGATCTCCTCCGGCAAGGTGCCGTTGAGGACCGAATTGACGCTGAGCGAACGCGCCGAAGCCGCCCGCACGCTGGAACTCAACGCGCGGGCGACAGAAAGCTGCTCGTTGAGCTTCAGCATCTGGTCGTCGCTGATCAGATGGCCCTGCGCGTCGACGAGGTCATGCGTCGCCCGGTAGTCCTCGACCTTGCGCTCGGCCGCCTCGACGCCCTTGCGCAATTCGTCGAGCCGCGCCGTCAGCTCGTCGGTGGCGCGGCCGGCGGTGTCGGACTGGATCTGGCCGAAGGTCTGCAGGAACACGTCGGTCATCGTGTTGGCGATGAGCGCCGACTTCTCGCCATTCTGGGTGGTGGCGCCGACCGAGATGACGAAGGTCTTGCCGCCGCGCTCGACCGACAGGCTTTCCGCCAGATTGCCGACGGCGAGCGCGCGGCGGCGGCCCTCGTCGGCGGCTCCGGCATCATGGCGCGAGAGAATCGAACGGATCATCGACATGACGCCGAGACCGCCGGAACCTTGCCCGTTGAACTCGGGATCGTTGGTGAGGTTGAGTTTGTCGACGACCTTGTTGAGGACCGTGCCGGAGGTGAGCACGCGGACCTGGTTCTCGACGATCGCCAGCGTCGCGTCGGACGCGACCACGTTCTGGGTGAGATCGCGATCGGTGAGCTTGAGGTCGCGCGGATCGACGATGAGCTCGGCGGTGGCCTCGTATTTCTTCGGCGTCGACAAGGCGATGGCGACGCCCAGCGCAGCGCCGAGGATCGTCGTCGAAAGGATCAGGGCCTTCGAGCGGGCAATGCCGCGCACGACCTGCATCGGATCGATCAGCGGCTTCCACTGCTGGTCGTCGGCATCCTCGAATGCGGGCTGTCGCGCGTTCGAGGCCTGTCGCGGATCGAGCGCGGCCTGAGGCGCGCGAGCATGCGAAAGTTCCTCCGGCTCCTCGCGCGCCTGGGCGCGTGCGTAACCAGTTCGTGCGGTCCAGTCATCCTCGATGCGCGTCTCGTAAGAGATCGGTTCGCGATCGGCCTGGCGGCCGCGCGGCTCGGTGTCGGCGGGCGGTGCCGAGCGCGTCTCGCGCTGCGCGCGTGCAAGCCGGTGGCGCTCCGCCGCATCCTCGCGCCACGACTGGTTCGCGCGGTCGCCGATCGCCACCAGCGAGGCATCGTCCTCGCCGCGCATGGCCTCGCCGAGCGCCAGCAGCGAGCGCTCGCGCCTCCAATCCTCACGGTTGTCCCTGTCGACCATTGTCTTGGAGCTTTACTCTTCGGCGGCTTGGGAGAGGCGGTCGGCCAATCGTTAAGCCACGCTAAACAGGCATAGAAAACAAAAGGTTAATTTTGGCTCCCGGAGAGGAGAGTTTTCGCGCTTTGATTGCAGGGTTTGCGAGCGCAATCGAAGCCGCTCCAGAACGGCACGTTAAGCTTTCCGGCCTATGGTCCGGCGGACCTATGACCCAAGCCAGCGACATACAGCAGAGGCGGAGCCTCGCCCGGATCGGCGCCTTCGTAGCCGCGCGCCGGAAGCTGGTTTTCGACTATTTCTCGGCGATCAGCGGCGCGGGCGGGCGGCTGGTGTTCTCGCTCGCCTATTTCATCGCGCTCGCGAACACGCTGTCGATCGCCGAATTCGGCATGTTCGCCACCGCTTCGGCGGCGGGCGTCATGCTGTCGCGCATCCTCGCCTTCGGCTTTATCTCGGCGCTCTACCGCACCGCCACGATCCGCCCCAATCTGATCGGCGCCTTCACCGCCGGCTTCCTGCTGCTCGGCGCCGTCTCGCTGCCGGTGCTGGCGGCGGCATCCTACGTCGTCTACCTGATTTTCTTCGCCGGCGCCGTGCCGCTGCCCGTCTTCGCCGCTGTCGTTTTCGCCGAAGCGCTGCTGTGGCGGCCGGTCGAGGTGGCGCTGATCGTCAACAACGGGCTCGGCAAGTTCGGCCGGGCCGCCGTGCTGGCGATCCTGGCGACGGCGCTAAGGGCGCTCGGCGCGGTGCTGTTCATGCTGGCGGCCCAGCACAGCGTCGGCATCTGGTCCTGGTATTATATCGGCGCCAACGCGGCCTCGCTCGTCATCGCCTTCGGCTTCTTCTATCCGCGCCAGCGGCTGAGGCTGCGTACCGAGCTTTATCTCAGGCGGCTCGCCGATTCCGTCTATGTCGCCGGCGCCGAGGTGCTGTTCTACCTGCAGATGGAGTTCGACAAGCTGCTGGTGCTGTCGATCGGCGGCGCCCATCTCGCCGGCATCTACGCCATCATCATGCGCCTGGTCGACCTGACGGCGATCCCGATCCGCACCTTCTCGATGATGCTAGTGCAGCGGATGATGCGGGCACCGGAGCTCTTGTCGCGGCTGGCCGTCAAGAGCGGCATCGAGGGCGGCGTGTTTCTGGTCTCGACGCTGGCGCTCGCCGCGCTCGGCATTGTGCTGCATTTCTTCCCCAACGCGCTGGGCAGGAATGTCGCGGAGGCGGCGCCCCTGGTGGCGCTGGCGATCTGCGTGCCCGGCCTGCGCAATTTGGTCGAATACCAGGCCGAGTTGCTGTTCGCGCGCGGCCAGACCGCCGTCCGGGCGCTCAATCTCGGCCTGCTTGCCGGGCTGAAGGCGGTGCTCCTGATCTATGTGCTGACGACGATCGCCGACACGTCCAATCTGGTGCTGTCGCTCAACGTCGTCTTCCTGCTGCTCTATCTCGCCTCGGCGTTTCTCACTTACTCGGCGATGCGCAGGCCGGCCAAGGCCATCTAATTCTGCTTAGGCTAAGCGAGCCCGATCAGGCGGCGGATGCGGCCGATGTCGGTGCCGATGAAGGACTGCATGCCGATCGCCACCTGTTCGGGCGCCATGGCGGCGACGAAACGGCGGAAGTCATCGTCCGACAGCGCCTCGCCGGTCCAGTGGACGCGGCAGAATTCTTCCGAACCGTGAAAATGGCCGGCGCCCTCCAGCACCTCGTCGACATAGCGGCCGTAGATCATGCATTCGGAGTACCGGCGCGCCGAGCCGAGAACCGCGACCCAGTCGCGGCCGTGCAGCTTCTCGATCCGGTCGCACATCGCCGTCACGGTTTCGCGGCGCCAGGCGATCAGCGTCGAGATGTAGTCGTGGGCAGAGATTTTCGAGGCGTCGATGCCGAGCGCCGCGCCGGCATTGCGCGACCAGAGGCGATGCTCGTCATGGCCATCGTTCGCCAGGACGCCGTCGCGCCGGAACAGCCGCACCTTGCCGTCGCGCCAGAAGGCGTTCGCGTCGAACGGTTTGTGGAAGGCGACGTCGGAATCGCAGAAGATCAGCACGTCCTCCGCCGCGTGCGCGGCGATGGCGATGCGGCGAAGCTGCTGCACATGCCAGCCTCGCAGCGGCTGGGTCTTCAGGCTGAGCCAAACGCGGCGGCGAAACAGGCTGAGGGGATCGTCGACGACATGCAGCCAGCGCGGCAGCAGATCGCGCTCGTCGACGACGATGCGGCGGGCGTTCTCCAATTGGCGAAACAGCGCCACGTCGCGATGCTCGACCAGTATGTAGTGGCGCGCGACACCGGAAAGCTGCCGGTCCATCGTCTCGCACAGCAGCCGGCAGCGTTCGAAATCCGGCGCGTAGCTCGCGGTCACCACCGCGGCCGTCGGCGCCTGCGGAAGCCGCTGGACTTCGGTCGCTGCGCCCGGGACGAAGCGGCTGTTCAAGGACGCCCTCCGGCGCCCGAGAGTTTCTGCCTGGCGACCCGCCACAGGAACAGCGGATTGCCGACGACGTAGCGGCGCCATAGACGACCTGGCTCGATCAGCAGCCGGAACAGCCATTCGAGCCTGAGGCGGCGCATCCACAGCGGCGCGCGCGGCACCGTGCCGCTCAGGAAATCGAGCAGCGCGCCGACGGCGATCGGCAGCGTGCAGTGGCGGGCGTCGATGTGGCGCGCGATCCACAATTCCTGGCGCGGCACGCCCATGGCGACGAGCAGCACGTCCGGCCGCAAGGCAGCGATCCTGTCGACGATCGTCGGCTCCTCGGCGGCGGAGAAATAACCGTCATGGATGACCACGAACCTGTGTTGCACGGCGAGCGCGGCAAGCTTGACCGATGCCGCCTCGGCGTTGACGCGGGTAGCGCCAAGCAGGCCGACGGTCAGCGGCCGCGACGAGGCCTGCAGGAAGGCAGGCACGAAGTCGGTGCCGTTGAGGTTGTCCGGAAACGGCGCGCCGTAGAGCAGCTTGGCCGCCATGTCGACGCCGATGCCGTCAGGCAGGATGAGGAAATCGTCCAGCGCCTCGGCGAAGACCGGATCGGTGCAGGCGATGTTGGCATTGTGAGCGTTGAGGAAACTGACTTTGGTGAAGCGCCGCTCGGCGACCAGCCGCGTCAGCAGCGCGATCGCGTCGTCCCAGCGGATGGCGAGCACGGGAATGCCGAGGATGGTCTTCAGCGTGTCGGACCCGAACACCTTGCGGGTGGCGTGCATGTTCATGCGAACGCCTCCTGCCGGACCGAACCGAGCTTCTCCAAGCCGAGCCTGATCGCGGCATCGAGCGCCTTGACCTGCCGGCGATGGAAGGCGCTGCCATCGACATCCCTGCCATTGCCGGCGGCCGCCTCGAGCGCGGCGGCAAAGGCGATCGGATCGTCGGTGACGACGCAATTGTCCGGGCGATGGCCGATGCCGCGCAGCGAGCGGCTGGTGGCGACGGACGGCAGGCCGAGCTCGAAAGTCTCGATGGTCTTGAGCTGCACGCCGCTGCCGGCGG
>NZ_RZOS01000759.1:0-1714 GCF_004022605.1 Mesorhizobium sp. M4B.F.Ca.ET.089.01.1.1 | reverse complement strand
CCCAAAACTGCGCTACGCGCCGGAGCGGGTCAGGCTTTCGGCGCGGAAAGTACCCGCCGACATGACCGCCGGCTCGCTGCTGACGGGCTATGCAAGGCTGCTGCAGCCGACCGGCCCGGTGCGGCCGGACAGCTACGACTTCTCCTTCGACAGCTATTTTTCGGGCATTGGCGCCAGCGGCTTTTTCCTCGGCAATCCAAAGACAATAGCCAGCGAAGAGGCACCAGCGACGGCGCGCCTCGCTTCCGCGATCGAGAAGGCGCGGGAGAGCATCGCCGACCACATCCGCGGGCTGGTTGGCGGCCCCGAGGGCGAGATCGCGGCGGCGCTGATCGTCGGCGTGCGCGCAGGCATTCCCGATGAGATCAACGAGGCGATGCGGCGCACCGGCATCTACCACATCATCTCCATCTCCGGCCTGCACATGGCGTTGGTTGCCGGCACCATCATGCTTCTGCTGCGCGGCGCCTTCGCGCTGTTTCCCGACTTCGCCTCGCGCCGGCCGGTCAAGAAATATGCCGCCGCCGCCGCGCTCCTCTCGATCGCCGCTTACCTCGTCTTCTCCGGCATTGTGGTCGCCGCCGAACGCAGCTTCATCATGCTGGCGGTGATGCTTGTCGCCGTGCTTTTCGACCGGGCCGCGCTCACCATGCGCAATCTGGCGATCTCGGCCATCGCCGTCATTCTTGTTTCGCCGCACGAAGTGGTCGGCCCGAGTTTCCAGATGTCGTTCGCCGCCACCGCCGCCCTGGTCGGCGCCTATGCCGGCTGGTCGGACTATCGGGCCGACAGGACGACCGCGCCGCTGCCGAAGCGATCGTTCCTTCACTTTGCGTCGCGAAAGCTGGTGATGGGGATGAGCGGCCTTGCCATGACATCAATCATCGCCGGCAGCGCTACGGCGCTCTTCGCCATCTGGCACTTCCAGCGCGTTTCGCCGCTCAGCCTGCTCGCCAATCTGGCTGTCATGCCGATCGTCTCGCTGATCGTCATGCCGTTCGCCGTACTCAGCACGCTGGCGATGCCGTTCGGCGCCGACGGTCCATTCCTCTATGTCATGGGCAAGGGGCTGACGGCGATGATCGCCATCTCGGCATGGATCTCGGAACGTTCGCCAATCGATGCCGTCGGGCTGATCTCCATCCAGTCGGTGCTTTTCGTGACGATAGCGCTGGTCGTCGCGACCATGGCCACGACCTGGCTGAGACTTGCGGCGATCCCCTTCGCTCTGGCCGGCCTGCTGACGGTTTCCAATACCCGCACGCCCGATGTGCTGATCTCGGAGGATGCGCATCTGGTGGCGATGCCGATCGGCGGCGGCGAGCTCGCCGTCAACCGGGCGCGGTCGAATGAATTCACCACCGACAACTGGAAACGCGCGCTGGTGGCCGAGACCATCGTCGAGCCGGAGACCTTCGAGACAGGGGATGCACGCTTCGATATCGAACCGCTCGACCTGCCGCCTGGCTCGCCATTCTACTGCAGGGACGGACTGTGCCTTGCCCGACATCCGTCAGGCGCGATCGTGGCGCTCGCGGAAAACCGCGAGACGGCGCGGCCGGCCTGCGCCTTCGCCGACCTGATCGTCATCGACGACGCCACCGCCTACAGTCCCTGCTGGAATTCGCTGGCCCTCGTCGTCACCAAACGTCAGCTCGCCCGCTCCGGCAGCGCCGCCGTCTTCTTCGATCCGCAATCGGCGACCGCGCAAGCA
>NZ_RZOS01000758.1:0-1720 GCF_004022605.1 Mesorhizobium sp. M4B.F.Ca.ET.089.01.1.1 | reverse complement strand
AACTTGGCATCGCCCTCATCGACCTTGACGCATGAGGACTTTCAGCCCTGTTCTTCCTTGGCGGGCTTGCCGGTCGTCGCCTCTGGCGGCTTCTCCCAGCCGAACACGCTGCGGCCGCCAAGCAGGTGCGACTGGTCGAACTCGCCGGCGACGATCTCTTTCAAACTGGGACCGGTGACGTAGCGCTCGACCTGACGGGACTGGTCGTCCAGCCGCTTCAGGGCGCCGATCTCCTCCTCCCGACCCAGCCTCGCCTTTTGCATCGCCGACTTCAGCACGCCGATCGTTTCATCATAGACCTTGAGCGGCACCGGGAACGGCTGCCGGTCCTTGCCGCCATGCGCCAGGGAAAAGCGTCCGGGATCGGAAAACCGGCATGGCGCGCCGTGCAGAACCTCGGCTACCAGCGCAAGGGCCCGCACCGTGCGGGCACCGACGCCGGGCACCAGCAGCAGCCCGGCAAAATCCTCCGGACCGCGATCGGCCGCCGCCGCGATGTTGCCGTGCAGGCGGCGCATGACGACATCGCTTTCGCGCACATCATGGTGCGCCGGCATCACCAGATGCGGCAGCAGCGGCTGCGCCGGCGGCGGCGGCGCGCCACGCTTCAGCGCCGAAAGCTCGCTCACGATCCGGTCCGGTCCGAGATTGTGCAGAAGCTCCAGTTGCCGCTGTCGCGAGGCATCGGCGCGCCGGTCGGTCAGGTTGACGATCTCCCCTTGGTTGGCGCCCTCGATCGCGGCATGCGGCTGGTCGACGAAGCTTTTCAGGCCTTCGGACAGCCAGTGATAGCGGCGCGCCAACCGGCTATCGCCGTTCATGCCCTGTTGCACGACGACCCAGTTGCCGTCATCGGTGACGATGAAGCCGTGCAGGTAGAGATCGAATCCGTCCTGCACCGCGGCGCTGTCGACCTTGGCGACCAGCCGGCTGGCGGTCGCCAGCCTGTCGCCATCGAAGCCGACGCGCTCGCCGATGGCGGCAAGCTCCTGCGGGGTCTTGCGCGAGTGCGCGCCACGGCCGCCGCAGACGTGGATGCCGAGCTCTTCGGAAAGCGGCGACAGACCGCGCTTCAGGGCGCCGACAACGCTGGTGGTGATCCCGGACGAATGCCAGTCCATGCCCATGACGGCGCCGAAGGACTGGAACCAGAACGGATGCGCCAGGCGGCGCAGCAATTCGTCGCGGCCGTAGTGATGGACGATCGCCTCGCACATGACGGCGCCAAGCCGGGTCATGCGATCGCCGAGCCATTTCGGCACGCGCCCGCCGTGCAGCGGAAGATCCGCACTTCCCGATCGCTGTGCCACCAAGTTTCTCCAGATACGCGGCAGGCTTCTGCGCCTTCGCTCCGGTCAGGAATGCATGGCCGCCGGTTCGATCATCACGCAAGGGACGGCAAAACTGGCGACGGCGCGCAGCCCAAAAGGGCTTTCTGAAGATCGGTTCGGTAGCCCACGGCGTCAAGATCATCGGCGCCGTTCAGCGCTCGACTTTCTTGACGCCGCAGTCACCGGGTCGGCGGGTAGGGCGACCATGGTTGGCTGCCAAAGCAAAAGGCCCGCTGGCGAGGAGCCAAGCGGGCCTTTTGATTTGGTTGCGGGGACAGGATTTGAACCTGTGACCTTCAGGTTATGAGCCTGACGAGCTACCGGGCTGCTCCACCCCGCGTCAACTACGAGCAAGCGTTTGCTTGCGACCACGAGCAAGCGTTGGCTTG
>NZ_RZOS01000757.1:0-1728 GCF_004022605.1 Mesorhizobium sp. M4B.F.Ca.ET.089.01.1.1 | reverse complement strand
GGCCCATTGCCGCTGCCGCATCGGTCTGATTTCTTCGCCGCATGCAGTTCATCCCGACGAACATCCGCGGCCCGCTGTTCATGGTCGTCTCGACCGGGTCCTACCTGGTCAACGATACGATGATGAAGCTCGCGACCACCGGCCTGCCGCCTTACGAGGTGCTGTTCCTGCGCGGCGTCGCGGCGGCGCTCTGGGGAATTCCGCTGCTTGTCCTGCTCGGCTATGCCAGGCAGGTCCCTTTGATCTTCGAAAGGAAGGTGCTGCGCCGCAACCTGCTCGAACTGGCGGCGATCCTTTGCTACGTCGTGGCGCTCGCCAACATGCAGATCGCCGATTCAACGGCGCTCGGACAGATCACGCCGCTGCTGATGCTGGTCGGCGCCCCGGTGCTGTTCGGCGAGCGTATCGGCGGCGCGCGCATGGCGCTGATCGGGGTCGGCTTCATCGGCGCACTGATGGTGGCGCAGCCGACGATGCAAGGGATTTCGGTCTATGCCTTGCTGGCGCTCGCCAACGCGGTCCTGTCGGCCGCGCGAGATCTTGCCGGCCGCAAGGTCGGCGCCGAGGTGCCGGGCATGATCGTCGCCATTTCCGCGGTCGTGGTCGTGCTGGTCGGCTCCGGCGTCGCGCATCTCGTTTCCGAGCCCTGGGTCATGCCGGAGCCCCGTCACCTCTTGCTCATCGCCGGCGCCGGACTGTTCCTGATCTTCGGCCATTTCTTCATCTTCATGGCCTACCGCGTCGGACCGACGAGCGCGGTGGCGCCGTTCTACTATTGCTTCACCGTCTGGGCGGTCATCTCGGGCCTGCTGGTGTTCGGCCAGTTTCCGAACGCGCTCGCCGTCTGCGGCATCCTGCTGGTGGTGGCCAGCGGCCTTGCCATCGTGTCGCTGGACGAAAGAAGGCGCCGGCTGATACCGGTTGCCTAGGCCAGGCAGCCAAGCGTTTGACTCGCAGGATTTCTGGGCGGCACTTCCGTGACATTCATGCGGGAAATCTGGAGCGGGTAGCGGGAATCGAACCCGCATATTCAGCTTGGAAGGCTGCTGCTCTACCACTGAGCTATACCCGCGCCTTACACTGAAGTACCGGATTCACCCAAAAAGCGCCATGCGCTTTTCGGTCCGAGACTTTTTCGTTTCAGGGCTTCCGGGCCGGCAGTGGTGGAGAGGGTTGGATTCGAACCAACGTAGGCTAAGCCAACGGATTTACAGTCCGTCCCCTTTAACCACTCGGGCACCTCTCCAGTCTGCCGCCGGAGCCATGCAACGAGGCATTTGCCGATCCGGAGCCCGAGTAGAAGTCTTCTCCGAAATCAGCGAAGCGCCTTATGGCGGCAAGGCTGGTGGGTGTCAACCGCACGTCCCGGCAAAATGCGCTGAATTTGACAGCATCCTCGGCAAGCCGGCTTCTGCCAGTATCCATGGCCCGACGACACGGCTATAGAAGCCCGCCATGAGCAAAGACAACAAGCCCGGCACACCCAAAGACACTCACTACGCCAAGCTGCGTCGCGCCCACCGCGACCAGAAGGCCGGCGGCGCACCCGCATTCCGGCCGCGCCAGCCGCTGCCGCCGGGCGAATCCCCCGGCGACGGCCTGGTGCGGCTCTATGGCCTGCACACGGTGCGAGCCGCGCTCGACAATTCACGGCGCAAGATCAGGAAAATGCTGGTGACGCGCAACGCCGCCGAGCGGCTTTCAATCGCCGACCTTGCTGCCCTGCCC
>NZ_RZOS01000756.1:0-1733 GCF_004022605.1 Mesorhizobium sp. M4B.F.Ca.ET.089.01.1.1 | reverse complement strand
CCCGGAGGCGGCAGCGTTGCGCGAAACTTTTGAGGAAATCGGCCTCGAGCGCGATCGTGTCGAGATCATCGGCCGCATGCCCGACTATGTTTCCGGCAGCGGCTACCGCATCGCGCCGGTGTTGGCGGTGGTTCGGCCAGGCTTCTCCTTGACGCTCAACGCCGACGAGGTCGACGCCGCCTTCGAGGTGCCGCTGCGGTTCCTGATGGACCCGGCCAACCACGCCAGGGACAGCCGCATGTGGGACGACCTCGAATGGTTCTTCTATGACATGCCCTATGGCGGCCAGCGCATCTGGGGCGTCACCGCCGGCATCATCCGCACCCTCTACGAAAGGCTCTATGCTTGAGTGCTCCCGTATCGCTCGCCGGCAGGGCGGACTGGCTGAACGAGAAGCACCTGCAGCGTCTGCTGGCAGCGCTTTCGGATGGCGATGAGCGGGCGCGCGTCGCGGGCGGCGCCGTTCGCAACACCCTGCTCGGCCAGCCGGTCGCCGATATCGACGTCGCAACCACGACGCTGCCGCAGGAAACCATCCGCCGCGCCGAGGCGGCCGGCTTCAAGACGGTGCCGACCGGCATAGAGCATGGCACTGTCACGGCGATCGCCGGCGGCAAGACCTATGAGGTCACCACGCTGCGCGCCGATATCGAGACCGATGGGCGGCGGGCAAAGGTGTCGTTCGGGCGCGACTGGAAGCTCGACGCCGAGCGGCGCGATTTCACCATCAACGCGCTCTATGCCGAAGCTGACGGAAACGTCGTCGACCTGGTCGGCGGCATCGCCGACATCGCGGCGCGCCGGCTGCGCTTCATCGGCGATGCGGAAGCGCGCATCCGCGAGGATTACCTGCGCATCCTGCGGTTTTTCCGTTTCTTCGCCTGGTATGGCGACGGACGACCCGACGCCGAAGGGTTGAAGGCCTGCGCGCGGCTGAAGGACGGGCTCGGCCAGCTCTCGGCGGAGCGCATCTGGTCCGAACTGAAGAAGCTCCTGTCGGCGCCGGACCCGTCACGCGCGCTTTTGTGGATGCGTCAGGCCGGCGTGCTTACCAGCGTTCTGCCGGAAAGCGAGAAATGGGGCATCGACGCCATCCATGGGCTGATCCGGACCGAGAAGGACCTGGGCTGGGCAGCCGCTCCGCTGCTGAGGCTGGAAGCCATGGTGCCGCCCGATGCCGCGCGGATGAAGACGCTTGCCGAGAGGCTGAAATTTTCCGCCGCCGAGGCGGGGCGGCTGAGGCACTGGGCGCTGGCGGCGGCGATCGAGCCGAGGACGAGCGAAGGCGAACTGGCCAAGAAACTCTATCTCGGCGATCGTAACGGCATCGCCGACCGGCTGCGGCTTTCACTGGCTTCCGCGCGGGCACGGGCGGCCGAGGACAATCAGGCGCTGATCGATGCCGGCGGCTTCTCGCGCCTGCTTGCCTTCGCGTTGAAATGGGAGAAGCCGGTATTCCCGATCAAGGGCGCCGATCTCGCCGAGCTTGGCGCGGCGCCCGGCCCCAGGCTCGGCGCGATCCTGAAAAGTCTCGAGAAGGAATGGATCGGGTCCGGTTTCACCCTTGACCGCGGCGCGCTCATCGAGCGCGCCGTAAAAGCGCTTGAAGCTTAGAGCAATTCCAGGAAAAGTGTGTAACGGTTTTCCGTCCGGAATTGCGTAAAAACAAATAGTTAGAGCGGTTCGGCGATTCCATGAAACGCTGAACCGCTCTAGATCGCAACTTACCTGAT
>NZ_RZOS01000755.1:0-1738 GCF_004022605.1 Mesorhizobium sp. M4B.F.Ca.ET.089.01.1.1 | reverse complement strand
GATCACGTGCCGTCCATGCCTTCCGACACAATCGAGATCGGCTGGCGGCTGGCGCCCGAATTCTGGGGCAAGGGCTATGTCACGGAGGCGGCCGAGGCCTGGCTCGCCTTTGGCTTCGAGACGCTCGACCGCGACGAGATCGTCTCCTTCGCCGTGGCCGACAACCACCGCTCCACCGCCGTCATGAAGCGCCTCGGCATGAGCGCCGATCCGGCGCGCGACTTCGATCATCCCGACATCCCGGACAGTCATCCGGCGCTCAAGCGGCATGTCTTCTACAGGCTGGCGCGCGATGACTGGCAGGCACGAAAAAGGGCGGCTCGTTAGCCGCCCTTTTCATTGAAACTCAGTCGGTTGCGCGATTTTCCGGACTCAATCCATCCGGATCGTAACGAACCGCAACTCACCGGTCTTCGACGCCAGCATCAGGAGCGCGTTCTTGCGCCCTTGTTCCTTCAGCGCGCCGATGCGGTCCATGACGTCCTTCGGCGTCGCCACCGATTCCTGGGCGATCTCGGTGATCACCTCGCCAGGCTGGATGCCGCGCTCGGCCGCTGCCGAATCCTTGGTGACGTCGGTGATGACGACGCCCGAGACGTCGGCGGCGATGCCGAACTTGGTCCGCGTCTCGTCATTGAGTTCGCCGATGGTCATGCCGAGCACGGCCGCCGTCGAGACCGCGGGCGCCTTGTCGCCATTGTCCTGGTCGGTGTTGCTGCCGTCCTCGCCGCTGGCCAGCTTCTCGCCGTCCTCGAGCCGGCCGAGCGTCACCTTCACCGTCTGCTCGACGCCCTTGCGCACGATGACCACGTCCACCGCCTTGCCGACCGGGCTTTCGGCGACGACGCGCGGCAGGTCGCGCATCTCGTGAATGTCCTTGCCGTCGAACTTGATGATGACGTCGCCGGCCAGGATCGTGCCGTTGTCGACCGGCCCGCCCTTGATGACGCCGGCCACCAGCGCGCCCTTGGCGGTCGCCATGCCGAGGCTTTCGGCGATGTCGTCGGTCACCGGCTGGATGCGCACGCCCAGCCAGCCGCGCCGCGTTTCGCCGAACTGGCGAAGCTGGTCGACGACGCCCGAGGCAAGCTGCGAGGGAATGGAGAAGCCGATGCCGATCGAGCCGCCCGACGGCGAGATGATCGCCGTGTTGATGCCGATGACCTCGCCCAGGCTGTTGAACAGCGGACCGCCGGAATTGCCGCGGTTGATCGCGGCGTCGGTCTGGATGAAGTCGTCATAGGGGCCGGAATTGATGTCGCGGTTGCGTGCCGACACGATGCCGACCGTCACCGTGCCGCCGAGGCCGAACGGATTGCCGATCGCCATCACCCAGTCGCCGACCCGCATCTTGGTGGAATCGCCGAACTTCACCGCCGTCAGCTTGTGGCCCTTCGGGTCGACCTTCAGCACCGCGACGTCGGTCTTGGTGTCGGTGCCGACCAGCGTCGCCTTCAGCGTCACGCCGTCGGAGAAATTCACCTCGATGTCGTCGGCGTCGGCGATGACGTGGTTGTTGGTGACCACGATGCCTTGCTCGGCGTCGATGACGAAGCCGGAGCCCAGCGACTGCACTTTCTGGGCGCCGCCGCCCTTGTCGCCGCCGCGGTTCTTGAAAAAGTCGTCGAAGAAATCCTGGAACGGCGAGCCCTCGGGCAATTGCGGCATCGGCACCGCGCCGGGTCCTTCCGAGCCCTTCACCGTCTGCGAGGTCGAGATGTTGACGACGGCGCCCAGC
>NZ_RZOS01000754.1:0-1741 GCF_004022605.1 Mesorhizobium sp. M4B.F.Ca.ET.089.01.1.1 | reverse complement strand
GCCGAGGCCGGTCCGGGTCATCTCGCCCCAGCCCTGGTTGCCGCGCAGGAATTGCCACCAGCCTTTGACGCGCCAGAAATTGTTGAGCTGGCGGTAGCCGAAATTCTCGATCACGGCGACCGCCGTCAGCACCGCAAGGTCTCGCGCACGGGGGAAGCGCTGCAGTTCGGCTTCTTCGAGCACCAGCGAACAGACGCTGACGCAGACGCCGTAGGTGAAGACCAGCGAGGTGAAGGCGAGCAGATATTCGCCGGATAGGATGCCGAGCAGCCAGAAGGCCGGGATCAGGATATAGCCCAGCACCTCGGCCACCGGGCCTAGCACGTCGACGATCAGTATGTGGCCGAAGCCGAGGAAGCCGACGCGGCCATAGCGCGGATTGAACAGCATCGAACGGTAGCGGAAGAAGCACTCGAGCGCACCGCGCTGCCAGCGCGTGCGCTGCCTGGCCAGCACGCTCAGCGTCTCCGGCGCCTCGGTCCAGCACACCGGCTCGGGGACGAACTGGATGCGGTATTTGCGCTTCGTATCGCGCATGTGGCGGTGCAGCTTGATGACGAGGTCGAGGTCCTCGCCCATCGAGCCCTTGGTGAAGCCGCCGACCGCCACCACTTCGGCGCGGCGGAACATGCCGAAGGCGCCGGAGACCAGCATCAGCGTGTTGATGCGGCTCCAGGCCAGCCTGGCCATCAGGAAGGCGCGCAAATATTCGACCACCTGCAACAGCGGCAGCAGGCGCCACGGCAGGTGCACCTCGCGCACCCTGCCCGCCTCGATCGTCGAGCCGTTGGCGATGCGGATGGTGCCACCGACGGCGATGGTGCGCTCGGGGTCGTCGATGAAGGGCTGCGCGGCGCGCATCAGCGCGTCGGGCTCGAGGATGGAATCGCCATCGATGACGCAGAACAGCGGCGCGCGGCAGACATTGATGCCAGCATTCTGGGCGTCGGCCTTGCCGCCATTCTCCTTGTCGACCACGAACAGCCGCTCGGTCATCGGCGAGGAATAGAGGCCGCGGATCGGCATGTGCGCCAGCTCCTCCTCATAGGGCCGGTGGAATTTCACCAGCCTGAAGGCCTCGATCAGCCGCTGCAGCGTCTGGTCCTTCGAGCCGTCGTTGATGACGACGACCTCGAAGTTCGGATATTCGAGCGCCAGCATGGAATGGACGCTCTCGACCACGTTCAGTGCCTCGTTGTAGGCGGGCACCAAAAGCGCGATCGGCGGCGCGACGTCGCCGTAGCGGTGCCAGAGCAGCGCCGAGCGCGCCACCGGCGGGCGCATGGACAGCGCGTAGGCGGCGACGATGAGCTGCAACAGGTAGATCGCCGTTTGCGCCAGCCCGGCCCCGATGATGAACCAGGACAGGATTGTGGCTGTCAGAACGATCTGGTGGCTCCAGTCGGCGATCATGTGGCGGGGCCCTCGGCAAGGATGAGCGAGGCGGTGCGCTGGCTGCGCGAGACGTCGCTGGCGGCCATCGCGCGCAGCATCGTCTCGCCCGGCTGGCCGAAGGAGCGCAGCGCGTTGGCGGCGGCATAGCGCACGGTCCACACCTCGTCGTCCATCAGCCCGGCGAGCGTCGCGGCGAGCTCGGAGAGGCCGAGGCGGCCGGCGGCGTCGGCGGCGTCGGCGCGCACGTCGAGGTCGTCGCTCGCCATCGCGCTCGCCAGGATGGACGGCGCGTCGGCATGGCCGGTCAGGCCGAGCGCGCGGAGCGCGGCGGCGGCGACCTCGGGTG
>NZ_RZOS01000753.1:0-1742 GCF_004022605.1 Mesorhizobium sp. M4B.F.Ca.ET.089.01.1.1 | reverse complement strand
GCCCGCCGTCGTCGCGGTCGAGCCGCCGAAGCCCGCCGCCGAAGAGCGGAGCCTCGAGGACGAACTCAACGCTCTCCTCGGCGCCATGAGCGCGCGGCCGGTTCCCGTCGCCAGGGAAGCCGAGCCCGTCCGTCAGCCGGTGATCGAGACTCCCGCTCCCCAACAGCTGGCTGATGACCTCGATTGGAATCTCGACGGGCAGGAGCCAGCGTCCGGCGAGGATGCAGCGCCCTCCGCCGACATTGATTTCGACGACGACGCGTTCGATGCCGCCTTTGCCAGGGGTATCGGGGGCGATCAGGAGCCGAGCCATCCCGTGGCGTCGGCTTCCCCTTCGCAGGACTGGCTGCGCTCGGCACCGCCTGAGCCGGCCCGTTCCTGGAGCCGCGTGACACCGGTCGCAGCGGCCGCGCAGGCGACGTTCGCGGCCCAGCCGACGGCATCGGCGGCGCCGGTTTCGGCCGAGCCGTCATACCGGCAGGAGTCGGTCGTGGAGGAGGTTCCGGCCTATGCCGAGCCGGAGCCCGCGCCGCAGGACCAGCCGCAAGCCTATGACGAGATGCCCGACGTCGAAACCATCGACGTGCCGGAGCGCGTGGTGGCGCTTGCCGACGATCTCGATATTCCCGAGCTCAACTTCGAGGAAGAAAAGCCGGCGGCGCCAGCTTTTGACGATCTCGACGCCGAATTCGCCGGCCTGCTTAACGACATGAACGCGGTCGATGTGGCGCCTGCGCCCGCACGCGCCGCCGCCGCCTATGAGGACGACAGCTACGGCGCCGGGTTCAAGCCGGGCCACGATCACGGCGACGCGCGCGCCTATGCGGCGGCGAAGCCGGCTGAAATGCCGGCTGCCTCAGCGCCGGTTTCCCAGGCCGCCGCGACGGGCGGCTTCGATATTGACGATCTGCCGGGCAGCCGGCCGCTCGCGCAGGCCGACGATTTCGCGGTCGATGAGCTCGACTACGACCCCGAACTGGACCAGGAGATGGCGGTGCCGGGCCTTGCCGAGCGTGAGGCCGCCAGGCCGCGCGGCCGTGGCGTGCTGATCGCCGCCGTCGTCGGCGCCGTGGCCCTGGCCGGTGGTCTTGGCGCCTTTGCCTTGTCGTTTGGCGGCAAGGGCGGCAGCGAGGCGCCGGTTATCGTCAAGGCCGACAACGCTCCGATCAAGGTCAAGCCGGAGAATCCGGGCGGCACGGTGGTGCGGAACCAGGACAACAAGGTCTATGACGCGGTGGTCAAGGGTACCAAGCCGGCCGAGCCGGTGCAGGAAAAGCTGGTCACCAACACCGAAGAGCCGGTCGATGTGAAAGCCAAGGAGCCGGAGAGCCGCGTCGTCGACCTTTCGCCCGCCGACGCTGCGCCGGGCATGGACGATGTGGGCGATGCCGCCGCGACCGCGATGCCGGGCGTGGATGCGCAGGCCGGCGCCGATGCGGCGCCGGCGCCGAAATCCGAGGATCGCATAGCCCAGGTCCTGCAGGAAGCCGACAAAGGGACCAACCCGGAAGTCGTCGCCGTCGCGCCGCGCAAGGTCAGGACCATGATGGTCAAGCCCGATGGCTCGCTGGTTGCGCGCGAGGATCCTGCACCCGAGGCTGCTCCGCAGGTCGCTGCCGCCGAACCGGCCGATCCGGCGCCCCAGCATGTCGCCCCCGCGGCGCAGGCCGGTGCCGAGCAGACCGGCACCGTGGCGCCGGCGACCGATCAGGCAAGCGATCAGCCGACCGACCAGGTCGCCA
>NZ_RZOS01000752.1:0-1743 GCF_004022605.1 Mesorhizobium sp. M4B.F.Ca.ET.089.01.1.1 | reverse complement strand
CCGAGTTCCAGGCGATCGCCTTCAAGGCGATTCTCGGCGTCGACCGGTTGCGCCTCTACGCCCTCGATCCTGCCGCCCCGCGTCGCTGCGCGAAGAACCTCGCCGGCATTGGCCTGGACATCACCGCCTGCGCCTCCTCGCAGGAGGCCGTGGAAGGCGCCGATATCATCACTACCGTCACCGCCGACAAGCAGTGTGCCACCGTCCTCACCGACAACATGGTCGGTCCCGGCATCCACATAAACGCTGTCGGCGGCGACTGCCCCGGCAAGACCGAGTTGCACCGCGACATCCTTCTGCGCTCCGACATCTTCGTGGAATACACCCCACAGACCCGCATAGAGGGCGAGATCCAGCAGCTCGGGTCCGAGCACTTAGTGGTCGAGCTCTGGCAGGTGATCGCCGGTAACGCGCCTGGCCGCCGCGACGAGCGCCAGATCACGTTGTTCGATTCCGTAGGCTTCGCGATCGAGGATTTTTCGGCCCTGCGCTATGTCCGCGACCGCCTCAAGAATACTGGCCTCTATGAAGAACTTGATCTTCTCGCCGACCCGGATGAACCCCGCGACTTATACGGCATGATACTGCGCGCCGCCAAGCCGGCTCCCATGATGCCGCGGAGCTGCCCATTGGGATGAGCAGAGTATCCGTGCAGGCGCCGAGGGCCGTCGTGATGATCCGCCCTCACCACTTCACGCCGAATCCGGTCACTGCGGCGGACAATACGTTCCAGGTGCGCGATGAAAAGCGCAAGCCAGATGATCTGGTCGCCGTGGCATATCAAGAAGTCACACGTATGGCGCAAGGACTCGCGGACGCTGGGATCACTGTCCACCTCTACGAGGATAAGTCGGTCGCAACACCCGATTCCGTCTTTCCTAACAACTGGTTTTCGACCCATTCGGGCGGACATGTCGCGATCTATCCGATGTACTCGGAGAATCGAAGACAAGAGCGTCGGGCCGACATCATCGAGATGCTCAAGGCCGAGTACCGGGTTCAGGACGTCATTGATTATTCCGGTCTCGAGAAGGACAGAGTCTTTCTCGAGGGGACCGGTGCTATGGTGCTCGATCACATTGCCCGTGTCGCCTACGTGGTACGTTCCTACAGGGCCAACGAGGTTGCGCTCGAACGGTTCTGCACGCACTTCAATTTCGAACCAATGATCCTTGACGCTGTCGATCGCAGCGGCAAAGCAATCTACCACACCAATGTCCTGATGTGCGTCGGCACTGATTTCGCATTGTTAGGGGCGCAGTTGATTCCTGATTCCGGACGGCGGCGAGAAATCGTTGCGAGGTTGGAAGAAACCGGTCGTCGGGTCGTGGAGCTTTCGATTGAGCAGATCGAAAGCTTTGCCGGCAATGCCATTGAACTGGAGGGCACGGACGGTCGCATTGTTGCTATCTCTGGGCGAGCGTATGCGGCGCTACAGCCGGAACAGATATCGGCAATCGAGCAGTCCGCGAAACTATTGCCGTTCGATGTTTCGACGATCGAACTCGCGGGTGGATCGGTCCGGTGCATGGTTGCAGGGATTCACCTGTCACGGCGTACGCCGCAGCCTGCACAGACGTCGTTCACTGCTAACGGATGGCGAAACACTACGGGCAAATAGGGACTTGGAAAATGTCGCAAACAAGACCGGTCTATTATTTCAACTCCGCGATCGTTCGCGAACCCTCCACCTCGGTCGTCAACGGCCTACGCGCCGATGATCGCGCAGGCCCGATCTATGAA
>NZ_RZOS01000751.1:0-1743 GCF_004022605.1 Mesorhizobium sp. M4B.F.Ca.ET.089.01.1.1 | reverse complement strand
CTTTCCTGCCGCGCCGCATGACGATGACGCGGTCGGCGACGTCGAAGACATCGGGCATGCGGTGGCTGATCAGCACCACCGCGATGCCCTGGTCGCGCAAATGGCGGATCAGGTTCAGGACTTCGGCGACCTGGCGCACGGAGATCGCCGCGGTCGGCTCGTCCATCAGCACGATCTTGGCCTGCGACAGCATGGTGCGGGCGATCGCCACCGCCTGGCGCTGGCCGCCCGACATCTGCTTGACGAGATCGCGCGGGCGGGTCTCGGACTTCAGTTCGGCGAAGAGCTGGCCGGCGCGCTTGTACATGGCGGCATAGTCGAGGATGCGGAACGGACCGACGCCCCTGCGCAGCTCACGGCCGAGATAGACATTGGCAGCGGCGGTCAGGTTGTTGCACAGCGCCAGGTCCTGATGGACGATCTCGATGCCGTGCTGGCGGGCCTCCGCCGGCTTGTGCAGGACAAGCTCCCTGCCGTCCAACTGCATGTTGCCATGGCTCGGGCGGAAATTGCCGGCGATCATCTTGACCAGCGTCGACTTGCCGGCGCCGTTGTCGCCCATCAGGCCGACGACCTGGCCAGGCTCGATCGACAATGACACGTCGTTGACCGCCTGGATGGCGCCGAAATGCTTCGAGATGTTGGTGAGTTCGAGAACCGCCACCAGCCTAATGCCTCCCTGTTGCGGCCTGCGGTTCTGCCGCGGCCCCGCTCTCCCCGGCTCCCCCGGGAACGGCGATTTGGCGCATTTACGCAAATGCTCATGCAGGCGTCAATCAATTGTCGGACGAATTGAAGGAATGTTTTTGCAAAAATCCGTTTTGTAGGACAAATAGCAATTGACGTTGGCCGCAAGCCGATATTACCTAAGCATCGGAGGAAGATTATGCCGATCTTTCGACCCGGCTGGGCGGGCGGAATCGGCGGGCGCGATACCGGTCCGGGACTTGGCGGCAGTTCTCGTCAGCGCGGTTCGGCATTGCATCTGGAAATGCTTATCGACCTGGACTGGCGGGGCACGAGCGCTCGTGAAACGATGCTCTGTTTTCGCGCACCGGGTTGATCTGCGTGGCGGGCACGCCGTGCCCGTCTGTTTCAAGGGAGGACTGATATGAGGAAATCACTTTTGCTCGCCGCTGCCGCCGTCATGGCGTTGGGCGCCGGGCCGGCACTGGCCAAGAAACAGCTCGTCATTGTGGTGAAGGGGCTCGACAACCCATTCTTCGAAGCCATCCACCAGGGCTGCGAGAAGTGGAACAAGGAAAACGCCAGCTCAGAATATGAATGCTTCTACACCGGCCCGGCATCGACTTCGGACGAGGCCGGCGAGGCCCAGATCGTGCAGGACATGCTGAGCAAGCCCGACACGGTGGCGATGGCGATTTCGCCTTCGAATGCGCCGCTGATCGCGCAGACGATCAAGACCGCCAATCCCTCGATCCCGATCATGACGGTCGATGCCGACCTTGCCAAGGAAGATGCGGGCCTTCGCAAGACCTATCTCGGCACCGACAACTATCTGATGGGCAAGAAGATCGGTGAATACATCAAGAAGGCCAAGCCCAATGGCGGCAAGATCTGCACCATCGAGGGCAATCCGGCGGCCGACAACATCCTGCGCCGCGCGCAAGGCATGCGCGACGCGCTGTCGGGCAAGGACGGTCTCGCCGCGCTTGCCGGCGAAGGCGGCTGGACGGAAGTCGCCGGCTGCCCGGTGTTCACCAATGACGACGGCGCCAAGGG
>NZ_RZOS01000750.1:0-1746 GCF_004022605.1 Mesorhizobium sp. M4B.F.Ca.ET.089.01.1.1 | reverse complement strand
CAAGCAGCTAGATACGACAGGTGACCTCAAATGAGGCGTCTTGCATGGCTTCTACACCTGCCTGAATGCCAGAACTGCGTTCGTACCGCCCATGGCGAAGGCGTTGCTCATGGCGACGCGCACCTTGCGCTCGCGCGGCACATTGGGTGTGATGTCGAGGTCGCAAGCGGGATCTGGCTCGCGATAGTTGGCGGTCGGCGGCACGACGTCCTCTTGGATTGCCATCACGCAGGCGATCATTTCAAGCGCGCTCGCTGCGCCGAGGCAATGCGCGTGCGTGGACTTGGTGGAAGAGATGGACATCAAATAAGCGTGGTTTCCAAACACACGCTTGATCGCCGCCGTTTCAGTCTGATCATTGCTTTTGGTACCGGTGCCGTGCGCGTTGAGGTAGTCGACGTCCTCGGCATTCAGCCCGGCATCGGCAAGGCAGGCGCGCATCGCCGACGCTGGCCCCTCGACAGATGGCGCGGCAATGTGGAAGGCATCGGCGGAAAGGCCGACGCCGGCGATCTCGGCAAGAATTGTGGCACCACGCCTCGTGGCATGCTCGTAGCTTTCCAGCACGGCCATGCCCGCACCCTCGCCCAGCACCAGGCCCTTCCTATCGGCGGAGAAGGGCCGGCAGGTATCGGGTGAAAGCACGCGCATTGCTTCCCATGCTTTCAGCACGCCCCATGCGAAGGGTGCGTCGCTGCCTCCGGAAACCATTACGTCGGCCCGGCCCAGCTTGATCTGGTCCACCGCCGAGGCGATCGCATGGTTGGCCGAGGCACATGCGGAGGTCACCCCGAAGACCGGCCCGCGCAAGCCGAGGCTCAAGCTAAGATGGACGGAAGCGGCGCTGGGCATCACCTTTACTCCAGTGAAGAGTTCAGCACGGATTGCGCTACCCAAAAGCAGTGAGCGGTAAGTTTGTTCTGTTGCGTATGAACCGGTAAATCCGACGCCCACTGTCGCGCCGAAGCGATGGGCATTCCCCTCGTCGCAGGAAAGTCCGGCCTGCCGCATGGCTTCGCGCGCTGCAAGCACGGCGAGCAAGCTGAAGCGGTCCATGGAGATGAGATGCCCCCGGTTGATGTCGTGCTGGGGCATGGCCTTGATCTCAGCGCCGGTCATGCCCTCCAGGTCATGAAGCTCGGAATTGGCGATCGGGCCGATGGCGGAGCGGCCTTCGCGCATCTCTTTCCACATAGAGGCGGCGTCGGTGCCCAGTCCGCACAGGCCGCCCACTCCGGTGATAACGACGCGCCTGTCCATTCAAGCCTCCTTCGCAAGCAAGCCGCGGACGGCTTCCACGACGTCGCCGACATTCTTGAGATTGGACCAGGCATCGGCCGTGTTCATGTCGATCTTGATGCCGTAGGCCTGCTCCACATCCCAGAGGACGTCCGCCAAACCCAGCGAATCAAACCCGAGCGCGTCCAGTTCCGTGGCGATTGTTATCTCGCCGACGAATGACGTAGGCATTCCCTCACCGCTCTCCGACTCGGCGCGTTTCTTGATCAGGGCAATGACGTCCGTTGCGAATTGATCGGCCATTCTGTTTCCTGTCTTTCTTTCCCGCGTTTCGACCTGGACGCGGCTCAGTTCCTGAGGCGCGCCGCGTCGCGAAAGCCATCACGCTTGGGCAACTGACAAAGCCCAATGCTCATAAAGCCGGATCAGGTCCGGCCGGTGTGTGGCGTAGGTGCAGTATGACGATGTGAGCCGCTACACCGTGCGCGTCTCCCAGTCTGTCCATAG
>NZ_RZOS01000074.1:0-18746 GCF_004022605.1 Mesorhizobium sp. M4B.F.Ca.ET.089.01.1.1 | reverse complement strand
GACGAATTGCAGGCGCGCTTCGAGGGCGGCGCCGCCGACGGCTTCAACGTCATGCCGTCCTGGTTCCCCGGCGAGCTCGACGCCTTCTGTGCCCTCGTCGTGCCGGAACTGCGGCGGCGCGGCCTGTTCCGCACCGACTATGAAGGCCGCACCCTGCGCGAACATCTTGGCCTGAAGCGGCCGGCCTGACGCGGCCGGCATGGGACGCTTAGCCGGCGTCCATCATCCGGGCCGTGCCTGACACCCTGATCGAGCTGCCGGGCGTCGACGGGATGTCGGCATGCAGCCGCGAGCGCATGCCCATGTCCTCGCCCTGCACGACATCGATCGCGCCGCCATGCGGCCAGCCGAGGTCGCGCAGATAGCCGGCGAAGGCGGCGGTCGAGGCTCCTGTCGCCGGATCCTCGTAGACGCCGCCCGACGCGAACGGATTGCGCGTGTGGAACAGGGCCGGCGCTTCGGCATAAGCGAGCAGGATCGTCACCAGCCCTTCGCGCCGCATCAGCGCCTGCCCGCGCTTCAGGTCATAAGCCATTGCAGCCAGCGCCTCGCGCGACTTCAGCGCCAGCGCCAGATGGTCTGCGCCGCCATGGATCAGCGCCGGCGGAATGGCCGGATCGAGATCGTTTGCCTGATAGCCGAACAGCGCCAGCGTCTCCGCGACAAGCTCTGGCGGGGCCGGCCGGCTGCGCGTCGGCGGAGACTGCAAGGCCGCGACGATGTTGGCGCCGTCGCGGAACCCTTCGACGGTGATCGTTGCCTGGTTGAGGGTGAGCGCGAAAATCCCGTCGCCGAACTGCCGCACCAGCGCAGCACCAAGCGCGATCGTGGCATGGCCGCAGAACGGCACTTCGCTTTCCGGGGAGAAATAGCGGACCCGCCAGCCATCGCCTTCCGGCGCCGCAAAGGCGGTTTCCGAAAACCCGACTTCGGCCGCGACGCGCTGCATTTCGATGGCATCGTCCAAGACCGTGCCGATCACCACGCCGGCCGGGTTGCCGCCGTTGTCGCCATCCGAAAACGCCGCAATTCTCAATACGTCCATCAGGGGTCCGCCTCGTGCTTGTGAGGCGCGCAGAAAACACTTTCCCGAACGATTTGGGAAATGAAGAAAGCGACGAGCAGCTGTGAGCGCTGGTCATATCCCAGCAGCGTCGCCGCCGGCGCCCCGGCGACTGCGCTCAGTCGGCCATCGCCTTCTCGGGCGTGCTTGAGGCAGTCGCCTCAGTGGCATGCGAGACCAGCGCCGTCATGATCTCCGCGGCGGCGAGCGCCGCGATGACCGGCGGGCGCTTGTCCTTCACCGCATTGCCCCCGATCGGCGAGACCAGGCGGTTGAACTCCGCCTCGCTGCCATCCGCCGATTTGAGGAACCAGTTCTTGAAGGTCGCCTTCTTGGTCTTCGAGCCGATCATGCCGACATAGGCGGCGTCGCCCCGCTTCAGTGCCTCGGCGACGATCAGGAAATCGAGCGCATGGTCGTGGGTGAGGATGGCGAAGGCCGCTCCCGCCGGCGCATCGCGCACCACGGCCTCGGGCATCGGCGTCAGTCTGGTTTCGACCGTTTCCGGCATCCCTTCGAGCGCTTCGGCGCGCGTCTCGACGACGACGGCATGGATGGGCATCAGCGCCAGCGCCGACGCCAGCGCCTGGCCGACATGGCCGCCACCGAAGAGATAGACGTGAGGTAGGTGCGCCTCCTCGACCTCGGCCTTGGCGATCAGCTCTTGTTCGAGTGCCCCATCGACCGGGCGGATCAGCACCTCGACGCGTCCGCCGCAGCACTGGCCGATTTCAGGCCCGAGCGGAACGTCGAGCGTGGCGAACATCTTGCCGGCGTCGCGCAGCCCCTCACCCTTACCCTCTCCCCGTAAGGACGGGGAGAGGGGGTCGCCAGCGTTGCGACTATCTCCCTTCTCCCCGTCACTATACGGGGAGAAGGTGCCGGCAGGCGGATGAGGGGCGGCGGCGACGTCGGCAAATTCCCCGAGAGGTGCAGGGCGTATAGAGCCCAGCATCTGCCGCGCCTTGTCGATCGCCATATATTCGAGCTGGCCGCCGCCGATCGTGCCGTAAGTCGCCGAGGCCGAGACCAGCATGAAGGCGCCGGTCTCGCGCGGGGTCGAGCCCTTGGTTGCCGCGACCTCGACCAGCGCGGCCCGGCCGGCTTGGCCGAGAAAATCCTTCAGGCTTTGCACGTTCGAGTTCATCGTCTGCATTCCCGATACGGAAATATAGAGTTTTTCGGCCCGATTTGCACGCTTCGCCCGGTTCAGGCCGGTTTTGCGGCTTTCAGCCGTTCGATCGCCATCAGCACCCGCTCTGGCGTCGCCGGCGCGTCGAGGCGCGGGCAGATCCTGTGGTCGGCGACGCTCGCCACCGCGTCCGACAGCGCGTGCAGCACCGACATGCCGAGCGGGAAGGGCGGCTCGCCGACTGCCTTGGACCGGTGCACGGTCGGCTCATGCGCCTCCGGCCAGTCGGCCAGCGTGACGTTGAAGATCTTCGGCCGGTCGGAAGCGAGCGGGATCTTGTAGGTCGAAGGCGCGTGCGTGCGCAGCCGGCCCTTCTCGTCCCACCACAGTTCCTCGGTGGTCAGCCAGCCCATGCCCTGGATGAAGCCGCCCTCGATCTGGCCGAGGTCGATGGCGCGGTTCAGCGAGCGGCCGGTCTCGTGCAGTATGTCGGTGCGCTCGACCACGTACTCGCCGGTCAGCGTATCGACCGACACTTCCGAGCACGAGGCGCCATAGGCGAAGTAGTAGAAAGGGCGACCCTCGCCCTTGTCGCGGTTCCAGTGGATCTTCGGTGTTTTGTAGAAGCCCGCAGCCGAGAGCTGGATGCGCGCCATATAGGCCTGCTTGACGAGGTCGGCGAAGGCGATCTCCTGGTTGCCGATGCGAACCCGGTTGGGCAGGAACAGCACCTGGTCGCGCGGCACCTGGTATTTCTCGGCCGCGAAATTGGTCAGCCGGTCCTTGATCTGGCGGGCGCCGTTCTGCGCCGCCATGCCGTTGAGGTCGGAGCCGGAGGAGGCCGCGGTGGCCGACGTGTTCGGCACCTTGCCGGTTGTCGTGGCGGTGATCTTGACCTGGTCGAGGTCGATCTGGAACTCTTCCGCCACCACTTGCGCGACCTTGAGATAGAGGCCTTGCCCCATCTCGGTGCCGCCATGGTTCAGGTGCACCGAGCCGTCGGTATAGACGTGCACCAGCGCGCCGGCCTGGTTGTAATGCGTGGCAGTGAACGAGATGCCGAACTTCACCGGTGTCAGCGCCAGGCCGCGCTTGATGAAGCGGCTGTTGGCGTTGAAGGCCCTGATCTCGCGCCGGCGTCGCTCATAGTTCGAGCTCGCCTCCAGCTCGGCAATGATGCGGTGGATGATGTTGTCCTCGACCGTCTGATGGTAGGGCGTGATGTTGCGGTCGCTGGTGCCGTAGAAATTCTTCTTGCGGATCTCCAGCGGATCCTTGCCGACGGCAAAGGCGACCTCGTCGATGACGCGCTCGGCGCCGACCATACCTTGCGGCCCGCCGAAACCGCGAAAGGCGGTGTTCGACACCGTGTTGGTGTAGAGCGGCGCCGACTGCGCATGCACCGCCGGCCAGAAATAGGTGTTGTCGCAGTGGAACAGCGCGCGGTCGGTCACCGGGCCCGACAGGTCCGAGGAGAAGCCGCAGCGCGCCGCGAACATGAAGTCGACGCCGAGTATGTTGCCGTCGTCGTCGAAGCCGACCTCGTAATCGACGACGAAGTCGTGGCGCTTGCCGGTGGCGATCATGTCGTCGTCGCGGTCGGGCCGGATTTTCACCGCGCGGTGGTGCCGTTTCGCTGCGATCGCCGCCAGCGCGGCAAATTGGTTGCCTTGCGTCTCCTTGCCGCCGAAGCCACCGCCCATGCGGCGGATCTCCACCATGATGGCGTTGCTCGGCACCCCCAGCGCGTGGCTGACCATATGCTGGACTTCGCTCGGATGCTGGGTCGACGAATAGATGGTGACGTCCTCGTCCTCGCCGGGGACGGCCATGGCGATATGGCCTTCCAGGTAGAAATGCTCCTGGCCGCCGACGCGCATCTTCCCCTTGAGCTTGCGCGGCGCCGCCTTGATCGCCGCCTCTGCGTCGCCGCGCTTCAGCGTCAGCGGCGGCGTGACCAGCTTGTCTTTCCTTGGGTTTAGCTCGCCGATGTCGGTGACGAAGGGCAATTGCTTGTATTCGACCTTGGCCAGCCGGGTGGCGCGGCGCGCCTGTTCGCGGGTCTCGGCGATGACGCAGAAGATCGGCTGGCCGCAGAACTCGACCTTGCCGTCGGCGAGCACCGGCTCGTCATGGCGGCCGGTCGGCGAGATATCGTTCTCGCCGGGCACGTCCTTTGCCGTCAGCACGTCGACGACGCCCGGCGCCGCGCGCACCGCCGACAGATCCATGCGGGTGATGGTGGCATGCGTTGCTGCCGAAAGGCCGAGGCAGCCATGCAGCGTGCCCGCCGGCTCCGGCATGTCGTCGATATAGACCGCCGTGCCGCTGACATGCTTGTGCGCGGAATCGTGGCGCTGGTCGCTGGCGACGCCGCCATTGATCTTCTGCGCCTTCAGGTTGGGAACGTGCTTGGTCATTGGGCGCCTCCTTTGCCTTCTCCCCGTTCACGGGGAGAAGGTGGCCCGAAGGGCCGGATGAGGGGCAGCGCCGACATTGATGATTTTGCGAAAAGTGGCCGACGGTAGCGCCGCCCCTCATCTGCCTGCCGGCATCTTCTCCCCGTGAACGGGGAGAAGGACGCTGTCCGTCCGCTCGCGTTGGCTTGCATCAGGCCGCCTCGTCACGTGACACTTGGAACGGCGCCTTCGTTCCCATTGTTTCGACAAAGAAGCGCAGCAGAAGGTTCTTCGCCGCCAGCGCCCGATATTCGGCGCTTGCCCGCATATCGGTGAGCGGCGTGAAATCGCTGGCGTACTCGGCCATCGCGGCCTCCACGGTTTCCTCTGTCCACCGCTTGCCGAGCAGCGCCTTCTCCACCGCGAAAGCCCGCTTCGGTGTCGCCGCCATGCCGCCATAGGCGATGCGGATGTCGGCGACGGTGCCGTTCCTGGCAAGGGTGAGGTGGAAGGCGCCGAGGGCAGCGGTGATGTCCTCGTCGCGGCGCTTGGTGATCTTGTAGACGGCGAACTTTGTCGCCTTGGCCGGCACCGGCACATGCACGGCCTCGACGAACTCGCCCGGCCGCCGGTCCTGCTTGCCATAGGCGACGAAGAAGTCTTCGAGCGGGATCGTGCGCCGCTTGCCGCCGCGGCGCAGCGTCAGCCGCGCGCCGAGCGCGATCAGCGGCGGCGGCGTGTCGCCGATCGGCGAGCCATTGGCGATGTTGCCGCCGATCGTGCCCATGTTGCGCACCTGCTCGCCGCCGATGCGGTCGAACAGCGGCCCGAGCGCCGGAATGCGCTTCGACAGCGTCGCGAAGGCTTCACTGTAGGTGACGCCGGCGCCGATCGAGATCACGCCCTTGCCCTCGGATATCGTGCACAGCCCGTCGAGATTGCCGATGAAGACCGCCGGCGCGATGTCGCGCATATGCTTGGTCACCCAAAGCCCGACATCGGTGGAACCGGCAACCAGCGTCGCGCCCGGCTCCTTGTCGAGCAGCTTGGCCAGATCGTCGGCGTCGGCGGGCACGATCAGCCGCGCCTTGCCCGCGCCGATCTCGACGCGCGCGCCGTCCTTCAGCGCCGCAAGCCTTGCGGTGATCGACTTGCGCTCGGCCGCCAGCGGGTCTTTCGCCGCCTTGCCGTAGCTGGAAATGGCCCGCGCCGCGCGCATGATCGCCTCATAGCCGGTGCAGCGGCAGAGATTGCCCTGCAGCGCCTTCTCTATCGCCGCGTCCGACGGTTCGGGCGAGCGCATCCACAGCGCGTAGAGCGACATGACGAAGCCCGGCGTACAGAAGCCGCATTGCGAGCCGTGGAAATCGACCATCGCCTGCTGCACCGGATGCAGGGTTTCGCCGGTGCCGCGCAGATGCTCGACGGTGACGACGTGAGTGGCGTCGAGCGAGCCGAGGAAGCGGATGCAGGCGTTGACGCTTTCATAGACCAGCCGGCCGGCGGAAAGCCTGCCGACCAGCACCGTGCAGGCGCCGCAATCGCCCTCGGCGCAGCCTTCCTTGGTGCCGCGCAGCGTCCGGTCGAGCCGCAGCCAGTCGAGCAGGGTCGCATCGGGCGCGACATCGGCCAGCGCGATGTCCTCGCCGTTGAGGATGAAGCGGATTTCGTTGCGGGTCTTGACCTTGGCCATCTCTCAACTTCCCCGATAGGTCGAATAGCCATAGGGCGAGATCAGCAGCGGCACATGGTAGTGGCGCGCTTCCGCCATGCCGAAGCGGATCGGCACGATGTCGAGGAAGGCCGGTTCCGGCAGGCTGGTCCCTTGCCGGCGCAGATAGTCGCCGGCGGCGAACACCAGTTCGTATTCGCCGGTGCGGAAGTCGGCGCCGGCAAGCAGCGGCGCATCGCAGCGGCCGTCGTCGTTGGTGACCACCGTTTTCAGATGCGCCCGCGTCTGCCGCTCGATGCGGAACAGCTCGATCGACAGGCCCTTGGCCGGCCTGCCGGTCGCGGTGTCGAGCACATGGGTCGTCAGGCGCCCGCCATCGGCTTTCGACGTTTCTGCCACTGCCGTCTCCCATCCCCGTACTGTCGAACGTTTCTGGTCAATTGTGCGCCCATTAAAGGCGATGCATAAGTCCCGGTCGAGCGGAGCGTGACAAAAAGCACTTTCAAAAATTTTCGGGGGAATGCACGAGCACTCCTTTCGATATCTTCACCTCAACGATCCGGCAGGAGTGACAATGCGTTACGAACGGGACATGCGCGGCTATGGGGCCAATCCGCCCGATCCGAAATGGCCCGGCGACGCGCATGTGGCGGTGCAGTTCGTCGTCAATTACGAAGAGGGCGGCGAGAACTGCGTGCTGCACGGCGACAAGGCCTCGGAAGCCTTCCTGTCGGAGATCGTCGGCGCCGCCCCTTGGCTCGGCCAGCGCCACTGGAACATGGAATCGATCTATGAATATGGCGCCCGAGCCGGCTTCTGGCGGCTCCACCGGCTGTTCACCGAAGCGCAGGTGCCGGTGACCTGCTACGGCGTCGCCACTGCGCTGGCACGCTCGCCCGACCAGGTGGCGGCCATGCAGCAGGCCGGCTGGGAGATCGCCTCGCACGGGCTGAAATGGATCGACTACCGCGATCATTTGCCCGAGGACGAGAAGCGCGACCTCGAAGAGGCGATCCGGCTGCACTACGAGGTGACCGGCGCCCGGCCGACCGGCTGGTACACCGGCCGCACCTCGATCAACACGCTGCGGCTGGTCGCCGAGGAAGGCGGTTTCGACTACGTCTCCGATACCTATGACGACGAATTGCCCTACTGGTTCGATCGCGGCGGCCTGGAGAAGCCGCAGCTCGTCATCCCCTATACGCTCGACGCCAACGACATGCGCTTCGCTACGCCGCAAGGCTTCAATTCCGGCGACCAGTTCTTCGCCTATCTGAAGGACAGTTTCGACACGCTCTATGCCGAGGGCAGGGACGGGCGGCCGCGCATGATGAATATCGGCCTGCATTGCCGGCTGGTCGGTCGTCCGGGCCGCGTGGCGGCGCTGAAGCGCTTCGTCGATTATGTGAAATCGCATGACCGGGTCTGGCTGGCGCGGCGCATCGATATCGCCAGCCACTGGCGCGAGACGCATCCTTACCAGGCGCCGGCGCTGCGTCCATCGCGGATGGAGTTCGAGGCCTTCGTCCATGCCTTCGGCGGCGTCTTCGAGCATTCGCCCTGGATCGCAGAGCGCGCCTACGAGCTGGAGCTCGGCCCGGCGCATGACAGCGCCGGCGGCGTGCACAACGCGCTCTGCCGCGTCTTCCGCGCCGCAACCGAGGCCGAGCGGCTGTCCGTGCTCAACGCCCATCCCGACCTTGCCGGCAAGCTGGCGAAGGCCAGGCGGCTGACGGCGGAATCGGCCAGGGAGCAGGCCTCCGCCGGGCTCGACGCGCTGACCGACAAGGAACGCGAGCTGTTCTCCAAGCTCAACGCCGCCTACGTCACCACTTTCGGCTTCCCCTTCATCATCGCCGTCAAGGGCAAGAGCAAGGACCATATCCTGGCGGAGTTCGAGCGGCGCATCGGCAACAGCCGCGCCACCGAGTTCGAAACCGCCTGCAAACAGGTCGAGCGCATCGCGCTGCTTCGGCTGAAAGACATGCTGCCGCTCTAAATGTTTGGTTTTACGCAACTCCGGACGAAACACCGTCACACACTGGATTTGCTCTGAGGATCAGGACTATGGACATGATCAAGACGCCCGAGCGCACCTACTACGCACCGCATGGCGGCCATCCCGGCCAAAGCGAGCTGCTGACCGGTCGCGCCGTCTTTACCGAGGCCTATGCCGTCATCCCCAAGGGGGTGATGCAGGACATCGTCACCAGCGCCTTGCCTTTCTGGGACAAGACTAGGGTCTGGATCATCGCGCGGCCGCTGTCGGGCTTTGCCGAGACCTTCTCGCAATACATCGTCGAGGTCGAGCCCGGCGGCGGCAGCGAGCGGCCGGAGCCGGATGCCGGCGCCGAGGGCGTGCTGTTCGTGGTCGAGGGCGAGCTCAGCGTTTCGCTCGCCGGCAAGAAGCACGTGCTTCGCCCCGGCGGCTTCGCCTTCCTGCCGCCGGCGAGCGGCTGGACGGTGCGCAACGAAAGCAAGGCCGCCGTTCGCTTCCACTGGGTGCGCAAGGCCTATGAGCCGGTGGACGGGCTCGATACGCCGCCCGCCTTCTTCGCCAACGAGCAGGATATCGCGCCGAGCCCGATGCCCGGCACCGAAGGCCGCTGGGCGACGACCCGCTTCGTCGACCCCGCCGACCTGCGCCACGACATGCATGTCACCATCGTCACGCTGGAGCCCGGCGCCGTCATCCCCTTCGCCGAGACCCATGTCATGGAGCATGGCCTGTACGTGCTGGAAGGCAAGGCCGTCTACCGGCTCAACCAGGACTGGGTGGAGGTCGAGGCCGGCGACTATATGTGGCTGCGCGCCTTCTGCCCGCAGGCCTGCTATGCCGGCGGCCCGGGAAAATTCCGCTACCTGCTCTACAAGGACGTCAACCGTCACGCCAAGCTCGGCGGCGCCGGCCTCGGAGGCCGCGCGCGGTGACCCGCATCGTCGCCCGGCCGCTGACGCGCGAAAACTTCGCCCCGTTCGGCGAGGTCATCGACATGGGCGGCGACAATCACTACCCGATCAATGCCGGCAAGGCCGAGCGCTACCACGACCTCGCTACCGCCGAAGCCGCCGGGCCGAACGCCAGGGTGCTGATCTCGATGGTGCGCGGCACGCCCTATGAGATGCCGCTCAAGCTGACCATGGTCGAGCGCCATCCTTTCGGCAGCCAGGCCTTCATCCCGCTGTCGCCGCGCCCTTTCCTGGTCGTCGTCTGCCATGACGGCAAGGACGGCCCCGGCGAGCCGCACGCCTTCATCACCGCGCCCGGCCAGGGCATCAACTACCGCCGCAACCTCTGGCACGGCGTGCTGACGCCGATCGGCGAGGCGCAGGATTTCCTGATCGTCGACCGCGGCGGCGACGGCTCCAACCTCGAAGAGTGCCATTTCTCGCACCCCTACGAGATTCACCTTCCCTGAGTACCGAGACCCCATCATGACCGACATTTCGCTGATCGACCGCCTGCTCGACGTCATCGAGCACGACATCGTGCCGAAGACGGCCGAGGGCGTCGCCCATGGCAACAAGCTGTTCGGCGCCGCGATCCTGAGGAAGGACGACCGCTCGCTGGTGCTTGCCGAGACCAACAACGAGATCGAAAATCCGCTCTGGCACGGCGAAGTGCACTGTCTGAAGCGCTTCTACGAAATGCCGAAGGCAGAGCGCGTCGAAACCGGCGACGCGATCTTTCTCGCCACGCACGAGCCCTGCTCGCTCTGCCTGTCGGCCATCACCTGGACCGGCTTCGATAATTTCTACTACCTCTTCAGCCATGAGGATTCGCGCGACAGCTTCGCCATCCCGCATGACCTGAAGATCCTGAAGGAGGTCTTCACCCTCGACCCAGGCGGCTACAATGCCGAGAACGCCTACTGGAAGAGCTTTTCCATCCGCAGGCTGGCGCGGGCGCTGCCGGAAGCTGAGCGCAGCCGGCTGGAAGCGCGTATCGGCAAGATTTCCGCGCGCTACGACGAACTGTCCGGCGCCTATCAGGAAAGCAAGGCCGACAACGACATTCCGCTGAACTGACGCGGATTGACCAGCCGATTTCGTCGGCTGGCTCATGACGCGGTGGGGCGGGCCCCATCATGTGCCCGCCATGAAAACCGTCACCGAATTTCCCCGCAAGGTCGTCGAATTTCCCGACATGGGCATCGTCATGCCGGATGGCTGCCGGCTGTCGGCGCGCATCTGGATGCCGGAGGACGCCGCCGACGATCCGGTGCCGGCGATCCTCGAGCATCTCCCATACCGCAAGCGTGACGGCACAATCTTCCGCGATCAGCTGACGCATCCCTATTTCGCCGGCCACGGCTATGCCTCGATCCGTGTCGACATGCGCGGCAATGGCGATTCCGAAGGGCTGATGGACGACGAATATTCCGAGCAGGAACTGCAGGATGCCTGCGACGTCATCGCCTGGGCGGCGGCCCAGCCCTGGTGCAACGGCAATGTCGGCATGATGGGCATTTCCTGGGGTGGCTTCAACTGCCTGCAGGTCGCGGCCAAGCAGCCGCCGGCGCTGAAGGCGGTAATCAGCCTCTGCTCGACCGTCGACCGCTATGCCGACGATATCCATTACAAGGGCGGCTGCCTGCTGATTGAGAATTTCGGCTGGGCCTCGACCATGCTCTCCTACTCGTCGCGGCCGCCGGATCCGCTGATCGCCGGCGGCAACCGCTGGCGCGATTTGTGGCTCGACCGGCTGGAGAACCAGCCCTTCCTGGCGCCGCTCTGGCTCAGCCATCAGCATCGCGACGCCTACTGGAAGCGCGGCTCGATCTGCGAGGACTTTTCGGCGGTCAAGGCGGCCGTGCTGTCGATCGGCGGCTGGCATGACGGCTACCGCAACACCATCTCGCATCTGGTCACCAACATCGAGGCGCCGGTCAAGGGCATCGTCGGCCCGTGGATTCACAAATACCCGCATTACGCCGGACCCAGGCCGGCGATCGGCTTCCTCCAGGAGGCCCTGCGCTGGTGGGGTCGCTGGCTGAAAGGGGCCGAGACCGGCGTCGAGGCCGATCCCGACTACCGCGCCTATGTGATGGACAGCGTGCGGCCGGCGCGCTGGCACCCGGAGCGGCCAGGCCGCTGGGTGGCCGAGCAGGAATGGCCGTCGTCCAACGTCAAGGTAGAAGCGATCGAGCTGATTCCGGAAGGCGCCAAGCCTGCCATCGTCGCCACGCCGCAAAGCTGCGGCCTTGCCGGCGGCGAATATTTCCCCTTCACCTTCGGGCCGGAACTGCCGGGCGACCAGCGCCCCGACGACGCCCTGTCGGTGTGTTTCGACCGGCCGGTGCTTGATCGGGCGATCGACATTGTCGGCGCGCCGGAGCTCCTGGTCAGGGTCGCCTCGGACCGGCCCCAGGCCAACATCGCTGTCAGGCTCTGTGACGTCCATCCCGACGGTGCCTCGGAACTGATCTCCTACGGCGTGCTCAACCTCACGCACCGCAATTCGCATGAATTCCCCGAGGCGCTGCTGCCGGGCGAGAGTGTCTCGGCCCGTGTCGTGCTCGACCAGTGCGCCTACCGCGTGCCGGCCGGCCACCGGCTGCGCATTGCCGTTTCAAACGCCTACTGGCCGATGATCTGGCCCTCGCCGGAGCCGGTCCGCCTCGACCTGTCGAAGGCCACGCTCAACCTGCCGGTCCGCCCGCTGGCGACAGGCAACGAAGTTTCGTTCCCCGCCCCCGAGGGCGCCGCGCCCTGGCAGACCGAGACGATCCGCCCCGCCAGTTCCGAGCGCCATGTCGACCGCGACGAGAAGACCGGCATCGTCACGCTTTCCATCACCGATGATTTCGGCGCGGTGCGCGACCTCGCGCATGGTCTCGCCAATGGCAGCATGGTCAGGGAGGTCTGGGCGATCCATCCCGATGATCCATCGTCAGCCTCGGGGAAAACCCACTGGACACAGACTTTGTCGCGAAATGGATGGTCGGTGCGTACCGAAACCTTCGCGGCGATCCATTCCGACCCGCAAAACTTCGTGCTGAGCGCCAGAATCGAAGCCTATGAGGGCGAAAACCTCGTGTTCGAACGCGACTTCGAGCAGAAGATTCCGCGCGCTCTCGTCTGAGGGCTGGCAGGATTGGTCCAATTGCGACGCGCCATTTACGCCACGGCATGTCGCATTCGGTCTTGCTTACAGCTTTCCGTTGCGCTCATTATCCTCACAAGAAACAAGAAACGGCCGCAAGGTCGAACCATCAGAGTGAGGAACCTGCAATGTCTAACGAACTGGACTATCTCAGCCGTCGTGTCGCCGCCGGCAAGCTCAGCCGTCGCGACTTTCTCGGCCGCGCCGCCGCGCTCGGCATCTCCGCTCCCTTCGCCAATTCGCTGCTTTCGAGCGCGGCCCGCGCCGCCGGTCCGGTCAAGGGCGGCACGCTGAAGGCCGGCCTCGTCGGTGGTGAATCCACCAACAGCCTCGATCCGGCGCTGATGATGACCCAGGTGCCGTTCGCCTTCGGCAAGTGCTGGGGCGAAATGATCGTCGAGCTGTCGCCTGACGGCAAGCTCGAGAACCGCATCGCCGAGGAGATCGGCTCCTCCGATGATGCCAAGGTCTGGACGCTGAAGATCCGCGACGGTGTCGAATTCCACAACGGCAAGACCGTGACCGCCGAGGACGTCGCCGCCACGCTCGAACGTCACTCCGACGAGAAGTCGAAATCCGGCGCTCTCGGCTACATGAAGGGCATCGAGAGCATCAAGGCCAGCGGCAAGGAAGTGGTGCTGACGCTGAAGGAGGCCAATGCCGACCTTCCCTACCTGCTCAGCGACTATCACCTGATCGTCCAGCCGAACGGCGGCAAGGACAAGCCCGATGCCGGCATCTCGGCGGGGCCCTATGTGGTCAAGACCAACGAGCCCGGCGTGCGCCATGTCGGCGAGCGCTTCGCCAACTACTGGCAGGGCGACAAAATGGGCCACGCCGACCAGATCGAGGTGGTCGTCATCAACGACGCGACGGCGCGCACCGCGGCCCTGCAGGGCGGCCAGGTCAACATGATCAACCGCGTCGAGCCGAAGATCGTCGACCTGATCAAGCGCGTGCCGGGCGTCACCATCCGCAACCATGCGGGCCCCGGCCACTACGTGTTCATCATGCATTGCAACACGGCGCCGTTCGACAACAACGATCTCAGGATGGCGCTGAAGCTGGCCATCGACCGCGAGGAGATGCTGAACAAGGTGCTGCGCGGCTACGGCTCGCTTGGCAACGACTTCCCGATCAACGCGGCCTACCCGCTGTTCACCGAGATCGAGCAGCGCAAGTACGATCCGGACAAGGCCAAGTTCCACTACAAGAAGTCCGGCCATGACGGCTCGGTGCTGCTCAGGACCTCCGATGTCGCCTTCCCCGGCGCCGTCGATGCCGCGCAGCTCTACCAGCAGAGCGCGGCCAAGGCCGGCATCAAGCTCGAGATCAAGCGCGAGCCGGGCGACGGCTACTGGAACGAGGTCTGGAACAAGCAGCCCTTCTGCGCCTCGTATTGGGGCGGCCGCTCGACCCAGGACCAGATGTACTCGACCGCCTATCTGTCGACGGCCGACTGGAACGACACGCGCTTCAAGCGTCCGGACTTCGACAAAATGGTGCTGGCCGCGCGCGCCGAGCTGGACGAGGCCAAGCGCAAGGCGATGTACCATGACATGGCCGTCATGGTGCGCGACGAGGGCGGCCTGATCCTGCCGATGTTCAATCAGTTCATCGATGCCACCGGCGCCAAGGTCGGCGGCTGGGTCGACGATCCGCATCAGGAGCTGATGAACGGCTACGCTCTGGCGAAGTGCTGGCTCGAAGCCTGAGTTCGGCCTTGCGGAGATGTCCTCACCCATCGTGAAACTGGTGGCCCAGCGCGTTGCGCTGGGCATCCTCCTCTTGTTGGCCGTTTCGGTCCTGATCTTCGCCGGCACCCAGATCCTGCCCGGCGACGTCGCGCAAGCCATTCTCGGACAATCGGCGACGCCGGAGTCGCTCGCCAATCTGCGCGAGCAGCTCGGGCTGAACCAGCCTGCCTATCTCCGCTACTTCCACTGGCTGGGCGGCGTGCTCACCGGCGATCTCGGCACCGCCATGTCGAGCGGGCAGGACATTGCGACATCGATCAAGGACAGGCTGTGGAACACGCTGTTCCTCGCCTTCTGGGCGGCGATCGTCGCCGTGCCGCTGGCGATCATCCTCGGTCTGATCGCGGTGCGTTACCGCAACGGCTGGGTCGACAAGCTGATCTCCGGCGTGGCGCTGGCCTCGACCTCGTTCCCGGAATTCTTCATCGGCTATGTGCTCGTCTTTTACTTCGCCGTGCAGCACCAATGGTTCCCGGCCATCTCCACCGTCTATGAGGGCATGCCGTTCGGCGAGCGCATGCAGGCCATCGCCTTGCCTGCGGCGGCGCTGACGTTGGTGGTTCTGGCCCACATGATGCGCATGACGCGCGCGGCGATCCTCAACGTCATGCAGTCGGCCTATGTCGAGACGGCCGAGTTGAAGGGTCTGTCGGCCTTCGCCGTCATCCGCAAGCATGCGTTCCCGAACGCCATCGCGCCGATCATCAACGTCGTCATGCTCAACCTCGCCTATCTCGTCGTCGGCGTCGTCGTGGTCGAGGTGATCTTCGTCTATCCCGGCATGGGACAGTATCTGGTCGACCACGTCACCAAGCGCGACGTGCCGGTCGTTCAGGCGGTCGGCCTGATCTTCGCCGCCGTCTATATCAGCCTCAACATCATCGCGGACATTGCGGCGATCGTCGCCAATCCGCGCCTCAGGCATCCGAAGTAGGAGGGAGCGGGACATGCTGAATATTGCACGCATCCCCCTACCGGCATTGATCGGTATCGTGCTGACCTCGCTGTTCGTGCTGGCAGCGATCTTCGCGCCGTGGATCGCGCCGCACGGCAATGCCGAGATTGTTAGCGACGTCCCTTGGGAACCGATGTCATCGGCGCACTGGCTGGGCACCGACAATCTCGGCCGCGACCTGTTGTCACGCATGATCTACGGCGCCCGCATCACCCTGTTCATCGCGGTGCTGGCCACCGCGCTGTCCTTCTCGCTCGGCGCCATACTCGGTTTTTCGGCCGCGGTGTTCGGCGGCTGGTACGACACCATCCTGTCGCGCCTCATCGACCTGCTGATGTCGATCCCGACGCTGATCATGGCCCTCGTCGTGCTTTCGGTGCTGCCCTCTAACGTGGTGACGCTGATCCTTGTGATGGGGGTTCTCGACTCCACCCGCGTCTACCGGCTGTCGCGCGCGGTCGCCGTCGACATCAACGTCATGGATTATGTCGAAGCCGCCAAGTTGCGCGGTGAAGGCAGCGCCTGGATCATCTTCCGTGAGATCCTGCCCAATGCGCTGTCGCCGCTGGTCTCGGAGCTTGGCCTGCGTTTCATCTATGCGGTGCTGTTTTTGTCGACGCTCTCCTTCCTCGGCCTCGGCGTGCAGCCGCCGGACGCCGACTGGGGCGGCATGGTGAAGGAAAACAAGGACGGCATCGTCTTCGGCATCGCGGCGGCGCTGATCCCGGCCGCGGCGATCGCGGCGCTTGCCATCTCCGTCAATCTCGTCGCCGACTGGGTGCTCAACCGCACGGCAAGCCTGAAGGGAGGACGCGGGTGATGGCCGACACCAAAGCGAAGCCCGGCATGCTGCTCGACATCCGCAACCTGCGCATCGAAGCGACCGTCTATCCGCCCGGCGAGCAGCCGAAGACCATCACTCTGGTGCACGACGTCTCGCTGACGCTGGAAAAGGGCAAGGTGCTCGGCCTGATCGGCGAGTCCGGCGCCGGCAAGTCGACCATCGGCCTGTCGTCGATGGGCTATGGCCGCGGCGGCGTGCGCATCACCGGCGGCGAGGTCATCCTCAACGGCCGCGACATCCTGAAGGGCGGCAAGGAAGGCTTCCGCAGGTTGCGCGGCCGCGAGGTCTGCTATGTCGCGCAGTCGGCGGCCGCCGCCTTCAATCCCGCCCACAGGCTGATGGATCAGGTGGTGGAGGCAGCCCTCCTGCACGGCACGGCGACCCGGGCCGAGGCCGAGAAACGTGCCGTCGCGCTGTTCAAGAAGCTCAGCCTCCCCAACCCGGAAACCATTGGCGAACGCTTCCCGCACCAGGTCTCCGGCGGTCAGCTGCAGCGCGTCATGACGGCGATGGCGCTGTGCTCCGAGCCCGACCTGATCGTCTTCGACGAGCCGACCACCGCGCTCGACGTGACGACGCAGATCGACGTGCTGGCGGCGATCAAGGACGCCATCCGCGACACCCATGTCGCGGCGCTCTACATCACCCATGACCTTGCCGTCGTCGCCCAGGTGTCGGACGAGATCATGGTGCTGCGCCACGGCCGGCTGGTCGAATGGGGCGGTACCCGCCAGATCATCAAGGAACCGCGCCAGGAATACACCAACGCGCTGGTGTCGGTGCACGAGATCGCACATCAGGAGCAAACGCCCGGCACGACGCCTGTGCTGTCGGTGAAGAACGTGACCGCCGCCTATGGCCGCAGCCACATCAAGGTGCTGAAAAACGTTTCGGTCGACATCTTTCCCGGCCAGACGCTGGCCGTCGTCGGCGAGTCTGGCTCGGGCAAGTCGACGCTGGCCCGAGCCATCACCGGCTTGCTGCCGCCCGAGCAGGGCAGCGTCGTCTTCGATGGCCGCACGCTCGGCAACAAGCTCGTCGACCGGCCGAAGGAGGATCTGCGCCAGCTGCAGATGATCTACCAGATGGCCGACGTGGCGATGAATCCGCGCCAGACGGTCGGCACCATCATCGGTCGGCCGCTCGAATTCTATTTCGGCATACGCGGCAGCGAGCGCGACCGGCGCGTCGCCGAGCTGCTCGACAAGATCGAGATGGGCAAGGGTTTCGTCGACCGCTACCCGGCCGAGCTCTCCGGCGGCCAGAAGCAGCGCGTCTGCATCGCCCGCTCGCTCGCCGCCAAGCCGAAGCTGATCATCTGCGACGAGGTGACGTCGGCGCTCGACCCGCTGGTCGCGCATGGCATCCTCGAACTGCTGCTCGGCCTGCAGAAGGAGGAAGGCGTCGCCTATCTGTTCATCACCCACGATCTCGCCACGGTGAAATCGATCGCCGATTCAATCGCGGTGATGTATCGCGGCGAGGTGGTGCGCTACGGCGCCAAGAGCAAGGTGCTGGCGCCGCCCTTCGACGCCTACACCGATCTTCTGTTGTCCTCCGTTCCCGAAATGGAGATCGGCTGGCTGGAGAAGGCCATCGCGGGCCGGCGCATGGCGAGCGCGGGCAACTAGGGCCCAGGAAGCATCGGCCTGCCCGTTTCACGGGTGTGAGCGCCGCGTGTCCGAGAGACCCGCGGCGTTCCGATTTCAACGGACATTGGAATGGAGCCGCCGGTGGCGCTCGCGACGAAGCTTCTGCTTATCATCCTCGACGGCGTGCCCTACCGGAACTGGCGCCGACTCATGGGCAATCTCGAAGGCTGGGTCCAGTCGGGCGAGGCGCGGGTCTGGAAGATGCGCTCGGTGCTGCCGTCGACCTCGGCCTGCTGCTATGCCTCGATCCACACCGGCGTTGCGCCGCAGGTGCATGGCATCCTGTCCAACGAGAACCGGTTCAGGGTCGAGCAGCCGGACATCTTCTCCGAGGTCAGCAAGGCCGGCGGCAGGACGGGCGCGGTCACCCATTCCTACTGGTCGGAATTCTTCCGCTCCTATCCGTTCGACCTCGTCGAGGACATGGAGTTCGACGAGCCGGGCGGGCCGATCACCCATGGCCGCTTCCACACCATGACCGGCTACAATGCCAGGAACCAGATGACGCCCAGCGATGCCGACCTGTTCGCCACGCTGACCATGCTGGCCAAGCGCCACGGCATCGACTACGGCATCCTGCACACCTGCACGCTGGATTCGATGGGGCATCGCTTCGGCCATGACTGCCATGAGATGGACCATGCCGTCTATGCGATGGACGCCATGCTCGCCGGCTTCCTGCCGCTCTGGCGGCAAGCCGGCTACGAGGTGATCGTCACCGCCGACCATGGCCAGACCGACCGCGGCCACCACGGCGGCCATGACGACGAGATGCAGGATTTCGCCCTATACTATTTCGGCCCGGGCAAGGGTCCCGAACCAGACACGCTGCTCGACCAGTTGCAGCTGGCGCCGACGGTGCTGAAGCGCCTCGGCGTGCCCGTGCCAGAGACGATGAAGGCGAAGCCGTTTTTGGGGTGAAACGCGGCGTTGGCGCCCCCTCTCCCCGTCACTATACGGGGAGAGGGTAAGGGTGAGGGGCAGCGCCAACATCGACAATTGCCAACGCCGGCGCCGCCCCTCATCCGCCTGCCGGCACCTTTGTAACTTGTCCCTTGCCGACTCTGCTATTGCAGCAGGTGCGGTGGCGGACGAGAGACCGGAGCATCTTTGGGCCTTGAAGCCCGTGGGAGAGCGAGGGTCTTCGTCCGCCGTTCCATCGACCC
>NZ_RZOS01000749.1:0-1747 GCF_004022605.1 Mesorhizobium sp. M4B.F.Ca.ET.089.01.1.1 | reverse complement strand
CCCATATACTTCAACTTCACCGGGCCGAATCTCGTCGAAATGCCCGTTGACGCACGCCCAGATAGAGTTAATAATGTTCTAATATAGTAGCGTAAACAATCTCCCGACCGGCAACAACGAGTTACGGCGCTACAGGGAAGGGAACCGCGCGGCGACATATCAGTCGCCGCCGCATCACCATCGAGCCGCCAGTCGTCGTGAGGCGCTGTCGCGTTTTGCAGTTCGCCGGCCGCTGCCGCGGGTTGCCAGACGCAACGCCGATCCTCCTCCCTCTCGGACTTGAGCGCTGAATCTCGGCGCTGTTGCCATGGCCAGTCAGCCGCGTTGCGCGCCGTTGCGCGCAGCTGACTCGTCCCTGATGGGAGAGGCAAGTCGTGACTGCGGGGTTCAGTAAGGCGTCGCTCGGGTTGTTGAGCAAAGCAGCGTTTGCTTCGGCGCAGGCGAAGGTCAGGCTTTTCGGCTTCGCCGTCGTCGCTTGCGTCGCCGGTTTCTTTCTGTCCGGCTTCAGCGGGCTTGCGTCGATGGGCTGGACGCTCGTCGCGGTGGCGATGGCGGGTATCGGCATCCTGGCCATGTTTCGCGCCCGCGGCGACGGCAGGCAAAAACTTGTTGGCGACCCACCCGGTCGGACCGCCGCGTCGGGCAAGCCATCGGCGAGGCCGGCCGCGCGGAAGGCCAATCCCGCTCGCTCCGAACTGGCCGCTGCGCTTGCCAGTTGCCGGTCGGCCTTCATTGCGGTCGGACTGTTCAGCGGCATGCTCAACGTGCTGATGCTTGCCGGCTCGCTCTACATGCTCGAGGTCTATGATCGCGTGCTGCCGAGCCGCAGCCTGCCGACGCTTGTCGGCATCTCGATATTGCTCGTCATCCTTTATTGTGGGCAGGGTTTCCTCGATTTCGTGCGGGCGCGGGTGCTGGTGCGCATCGGCGGGGCGCTCGACGAGGCGCTTGGCCGTCGCGTCTATACCTCGATGCTGAGATTGCCGCTGAAGGCCGCGCGCGGGGCTGACAGCCTGCAGCCGATGCGCGATCTCGACAGCGTGCGCGGCTTCCTGTCAGGCATGGGACCGACGGCGCTTTTCGACCTGCCATGGCTGCCCCTATACCTGATCATCATCTTCATGTTCCACTGGGTGCTTGGCGCCGCGGCGCTGCTCGGCGCGGTCGTGCTGGTCGTGCTGACACTGCTTGCCGAGCGGCTGACGCGACAACCGGTATCGGCCGCAACCTTGAGCGGCAACCGGCGCGGCGGGCTCATCGCTGCAGGCACCCGCAATGCCGAAGTGGTCGCCGCCATGGGCATGGCTGGCGGGCTGGCGTCGCGCTGGCAGGATGCCAACGTCGAATTCATCGCCGACCAGCGCAAGGTCAGCGACGTTGCCGGCAGTTTCGGCGCGGTGTCGAAAGTGCTGCGCATGCTGCTGCAGTCGTCGATGCTCGGCATCGGCGCCTGGCTGGTGATCGAGCAGGAGGCATCGGCGGGCGTCATCATCGCCGCTTCCATCCTCAGCGGCCGGGCGCTGGCGCCGGTCGATCTGGCGATCGCCAACTGGAAAGGTTTCGTCGGCGCGCGCCAGGGCTGGCAACGCCTGACCAAGGTGCTGGCGGTCATGCCCGCCGAAACCAAACCCCTACTGCTGCCGGCCCCCAGCGCCAGCGTGGTGATGCAGAATGCCGCCATTACGGCTCCGGGCCTGCAGCGGCTGCTGGTGCAGGACGCCAGCTTCGCCATGGAAGCCGGCCATGG
>NZ_RZOS01000748.1:0-1751 GCF_004022605.1 Mesorhizobium sp. M4B.F.Ca.ET.089.01.1.1 | reverse complement strand
ATCGATATGGATCAGTTTCGATCCATCGGCGCTGATATTGAAGGTGTACTCGGGATACCAGCTGGAACAATCCGCCTCCTTGAAGCGGGTGCCAAGCGCAAGGATCCAGTCGGCCGCGAGGGTCTGTTCGTTGGTGAACTTCATCCCCCAGAAGCCGGTCATACCCAAAACCAGCGGGTGATCGTCCGGCAGCACGCCCTTGCCCATCAGGGAGTGGCTGACCGGAATCTGCATGTGATCGACGAAATCTCGCAACTCGTCATAGGCGTGCGCCAGTGCCACGCCGCCGCCGACATGGATGACGGGCGAGGCCGCAGCGGCCAGCCGCGCCACGATCTCGCGCGCGTTTTCATCGTCGATCGAAGGGCGGGTCAGGGTTTTCGTGCCGCCCTTCACCCGATCCCAGAGCGCCACCTTGATCGCGGCCGAGAAGAAATCCATCGGGACATTTACCAGCACCGGGCCAGGCTGGCCGCTTTCGGCCAGAAGGAACGCCTTTTCAATGATTTCGGGCAGAAGCTCAGGTGTATCCACGCGCCAAGCCCGCTTCACGAAGGGACGGTAGATTTCATACTGGCTGGCATCTGCATGCAGGTTCACCTCCTGATGCGGATGCTTGCCGTAGTAGTAGCTGGGGACGTCGCCCGCAATCACCACCATAGGGATACAGTCGAGCGCAGCATTGGCCACGCCGGTGGCGGCATTGGTGAGACCGGGTGACAGGTGGGTCAACACCACCGAGGCCCACCCCGTCACGCGCGCATAGCCGTCGGCAGCATGGGCCGCGATCTGTTCGTGCCGCACGTTGATGAAACGCAGGCCCGAATTGGCCATGGCCGACAGCACCGCGATATTCGTATGGCCGCACAGGCCAAAGACATGGCGGATGCCGCGGGCTTCCAAGTATTGGACCAGTTGATTGGCTACCAGGTCCTTTTCGGTGGAAGGCATATTCTTGGTCATCACATAACCTCGGTGTTGTAGAATTCGCCAAACAGCTCTTCGTCCGAGGGGCGGTCTTCGGGAATGGGCCGGGCGACCCAGGTCACGTTCATGTAATGCTTCAGGCTCACGTTCTCGTTGGTGATGTTGCCACCCCAGATCCCGCAGCCAAGGCTGGAGGTCATCGGCATGCCGTTGGCGAAACTGCCCGCGTTCGCCTTGGATTGCGGCTGGCGCACCATGACGCGGCTGACGGGCGCATTCATGGCGTGGCGCAGGATATGATCATCGTTGAAGGAATAAATGCCGCAACTATGGCCCTTGCCGCCCACCTCGTAGATCGCGCGGACCTTCACCATGGCGTCATCGAAATCCGCTGCCTTGTAGAGCGCCATCACGACGCAAAGCTTTTCACCCGAAAACTTGTGTTCCTTCCCGATCTCTGCCTGCTCGACCATGATAAACTTCCGGTCGTTTGGAATGGAGAAGCCCGCGAAGTCGGCAATCCGCTGGGCTGCAATGGCCACCGTCTCGACGCGGCGGCTGCCGTCTTCCTTCCACAGCGCCTTTTGCAGCAGCACCTTTTCCTCGGGCGAACACAGATAGCCGCCCTCAGTGATCAGGGCAGATTTCATCTGGTCATAGACCTTGGCATGGATGACCAGATTGCCATCGGCCGAACACCCCGATCCGAAGTCGGAGGTCTTGGAAATGCGCGAATTCATCGCAGCTTCTGTGATATCGGCATCTTCGTCGATGACCATCGTGGCATTGCCCGCACCCACGCCATAAGCCGGTTTGCCCGAGGA
>NZ_RZOS01000747.1:0-1752 GCF_004022605.1 Mesorhizobium sp. M4B.F.Ca.ET.089.01.1.1 | reverse complement strand
GATATCATTCTGCCGGGCCACCATCGGCCAATCGCGCCCCCACCTGCGGTGCAAGTCCACAGCCTTCCCGAGGCCGACCCGAGCAAGAGAGGGCGCAACGCCGAATTCTTCCTGTTTTCAAAACATTTCGTCGGCAGCACCTCGACCGGATATGCGTCCTCGACAGCGATGGCCAAGGCAGAGGGGCAGTTGGACCTCGCGGCAGCAGCGGCGATCTCGGGGGCCGCCATCTCGTCGAGCATGGGTCGCACCAGCCTCGGCCTGCTTGGGCCGACGCTTGCCCTGCTCAATCTGCGACTGGGGTTCTGGCTTCCCAACCCGAGCGGGATTGCGCTTGGAAAGCGGCCCCCGCGGCGCAGTTGGGAAGATATCCTGCGGCTGTATCTGCTCGCGGAGGCGACGGGGCAGCTGAGGTCCGACAGTTCGCGGGTCTACATCACCGATGGCGGCCACATCGACAATATCGGCCTCTACCAACTGCTCAAGCGCAGGTGCAAGCTGATCATCGTGGTCGACGCCGAGGCCGATGCCGGCATGAATTTCGGCGCCTTCACCGACGTCCAACGCTTCGCGCGGATCGATCTCGGCGTGCGCATCTCGCTCGACTGGCGACCGGTCAGGGACGCGGCGCTGGCGCGCGACGCCAACCGCACCAAGATCGTCCCGCCGGAATCGGATTTGCATCTGCGGCATTTCGCGGTCGGCAAGATCCTCTACGAGAATGATCCGGTCGAAGGCATCCTTGTCTACGTCAAGGCGTCGGTTACCGGCGATGAGCCCGACTATGTCCTCGATTACGAGCGTCGCTACCCGCTTTTCCCGCATGAATCGACCAGCGATCAGTTCTTCTCGGAAGAGCAGATGGAGGCCTATCGCGCACTTGGCTTCCACGCCATGCGGGTGGCGCTGCGCGAACGGCCGCATACGGCTGAGATCAAGGCCGAGGACAGCGCGCAGGCAAGTCTGGTTGCCTTGCTGAAGATGCGTCTGGGCAATCAGGGGCAAGAGATCAGATAGCGCATCGGGGACGCCCCGACGATTACCGGGGCGTTGGGAGCAGGTCGCTCAGTTCGGCCTTGCCACCGGCGTCACCGCGACCTGGCTGACGCCGGTCCGCCGCACCACGGTGCAAAGCGTCTCGCGGCCGATGCGCTCGGCGTCGAGCATGCGCACGAGGTCGTCGACGCCGGTGACCGGACGGCCATCTATCGCGGCGATGATGTCGCCTTCCTTCAGCCCGGCCCTTGCCGCCGGGCTGTTCTTTTCGACGCTGCGCAGGCGCACGGCGGTGCTGCTCGAGACCTGCGACAGAAGGGCGGCGCGGCGCGGCAAATTGGTGGTGTCGGCGGAGACGCCGATGAAGGCGCGGCGCACGCGGCCGAAGCGGATGATCTCCGAAATGACGAAATTGGCGGTGTTGGAGGCGACGGCGAAGGCAATGCCTTGCGCGCCATGGATCATGGCGGTGTTGACACCGATCACCTCGCCCGCCGACGACACCAGCGGCCCGCCGGAATTGCCTGGGTTGAGCGCCGCGTCGGTCTGGATGACGTCGTCGATCAGCCGTCCGGTCGAGGCGCGCATCGAGCGGCCGAGCGCGGAGACGACGCCGGCGGTGACGGTCCATTCGAAACCGAGCGGATTGCCGATGGCGATCGCGATCTGGCCGCGCCTCAGCCGCTTGGAATCGCCGAGCGGCGCGACATCGGTGAAGCTGCCGTCGGCGCGCACCAGGGCGATGTCGGTGTCGGG
>NZ_RZOS01000746.1:0-1756 GCF_004022605.1 Mesorhizobium sp. M4B.F.Ca.ET.089.01.1.1 | reverse complement strand
ATTGGCGGGCACAGTGGAGAGATCGGGCAGCGGCCCGAAGATGCGCTCGTAACGCTCGCCGAAGCGTTTCTTGATGTAATGCGCGAAGGCGGCGCGGTTTCCCCCATGCTCGAGCGGGTTTTCGAGCGGCGTCAACGCCTGCGCCCACAGGCTGTCGCGCCGCCCGTCCCAGAAGAACCAGGGATCGCGCGCCACGCCGGCCAGCGGCATGGTGCGCCGGTTGGTGCGGCCGATGCCGACCGCTTGCGGCAGGTCGTCCTGGAACTGGCGGTCGATCTTGTGGCAGGTCGAACAGGACACGTTGCCGTCGCGGCTCATGCCCTGGTCGAAGAACAGCGTCGAGCCCAGGGCCGCGGCCGCCGGCACCTCGGCGAAGCGATTGGTGGTGTCGGGCTTCAGCGGCGGTAGCGTGTTCAGCGCCAGCGAGGCTATGACTTTCTTCTCGGCATCGGAAAACTGCGGCTTGCCGCAGCCGGCAAGCAACGCCATGGCGACCAGTGCGACGAGAGGCAGGACCAGCAGGAGGCGCCTCATCGACCGCTCACAGCACGATGTTGAAGACGACCGTATCGGACCCGGCCGCCGCGGAAATGGCAAAGCGCAGCTGCCACCAGCCGCTCATCGTGAATTTCAGCCCGTCGATGCGATAGCGCCCTTCGCCCAGATAGTCGGTCGCCTGCGGGCTGGTCGGCAGGCCGTGATTGTGCTGCGGCATGCCGCCGGAAACGGCAATCGCCGCTCCCTCCACCGGATCGCCCTTGACTGTCTTCAGCGTCAGCAGCCAGGACTGCAATTCGCCTTGCCGGACCCCGCCCCGCTCCGGCTGGAAACTGGCGACGAACAGCCCGTTTGCCGTCGTCTTCGAGCGCAACGTGTCGGGGCCCGGCGTCGTTTGCGGAGCGGTCAGGTACACGATCGCAAGAACGCCAGCCAGCAAGGCGGCCAGACCAAGACCCGCGAGAAGATAGCGCCATAGGGATGCCAAACCGGTTCCTTCTCCAAAGACAACGTTCCAGCGGGCGCATCGCATCCCGCCGCGACTGTGGGAAACCGCTTCTGACGCAAAAAACCGCAGCCGCCAAGCATGGCGTTACCCATCGCAAAAAGCTACAGCAGCACCTCGTTGGTTTGTGCATGTCGTCATCCCCAAAACGCTGGACACTTTTGCGCGACGTGCACCGGGAGACAGATAGATGGCTGCAAATGGCGTCGCCTCGATCGGCGAGTGCATGCTCGAACTGTCAGGCCAGGCGGGACCGAACTGGCGCATGGGCTTTGCCGGCGACACGTTCAACATGCTGTGGGCGCTGCATGCGCTGAGCGGCGAGCGGCCGGCGACTTATGTCTCGGCCTTCGGCGACGACCCGTTCTCGCAAGGGCAGATCGCCTTCCTCGCCGAAAACGGCATCGGCATCGGCCAAAGCCCTGTCATTCCAGGCGCCCGGCCAGGCCTTTACGCCATCACGCTGACCGGCGCCGAACGCGCCTTCACCTACTGGCGCGCCGACGCCGCCGCCAGGCAACTGGCTTCGGATCCGGACGCACTGGCCAAAAACCTTGAAAACCAGGCACTTGTCTATTTTTCCGGAATCACTTTGGGAATTCTGGAGGACGCCGGACGCCAGACATTGCTGAAGGCGGTGGCCAAGGCGCGCGCGGCTGGTTCGCTCGTCGCCTTCGATCCCAACTACCGGCCGCGGCTGTGGCGCAGTCGCGAGGAGGCGCAGGCGGCAACCAGCGAAGCGTTGGCTGTAAC
>NZ_RZOS01000745.1:0-1760 GCF_004022605.1 Mesorhizobium sp. M4B.F.Ca.ET.089.01.1.1 | reverse complement strand
GCTCAGGGCAACTTCAGGCGAAAGCACCAGGACGGGCACCTCGCCACGCGCGAAGCTGTCATAGACGGTTTTGCGGGTCTCTGCACTTTGTCCGCCATGAACGCACGCGCTGGCTTCGAGGCCGGCGATCATGCGCAGGCTGCCAACATGCGCGAGAGCGAGCGCCACGGTCGGCACTATCACAACACAGCAGGCTCCGGGCTCCTGAGCCAAAGCGGGCACCAACTGGAAGAGCAAGCTTTTGCCGGCTCCGGTGGGTAGCGTGGCCAGCAGCGTAGAGGCGTCGGGCATGGTCGCCAAGGCGCGGATCGCAGCCTTCTGGGTCGGTGTCCGATAGTGATCGAACGGGCTGTGCCGGAGCAGGAGTGCATCCGCTGATGCAGCCGGATAGATCTGCCGCAAGGTTGGATCGAGCCTGAGAACATCGATAAGCCCGTCTATCGGCAAGCTATCAAGCACATTATCAATGATAATCGCAGAACCGCCCGCGGCCGCTATCCGCTTCAACCCGAAACGTGCGAGGCTGTCCATATCCTCTGGGCGGATTTCGGCGCCGCTCGTCACGCAATCGAGATAGCCGCCATGCAATCTGCACAGTTCGCGGAGCATCGCACCGCGATCGCCAGTTCCCACGCTGGCATTGAACGCGTCACAAGCGCGTTTACGCGCACGCTCATACCAGGGACGCTCTGCCGCCATCGGGAGCCGCCTAGACCAGAGCCACCAGGGCGAGGCCGAGCAGGTCGACCCGCGGCGCCCTGAGCGACTGTACCAGCGTATCGCGTGCAGCGATCGCAGCGCGGTGTTTCGCGGTCGTCTCCTCGTCTCCAGCATTTTCCGCCTGCCAGCGTAGATAGCCGACTTCCGCCCGCAGACTCGTTTCAAGCAACTCGGCCCGTTCGAAGGCGGTATCGGTGCGCCGTTTCTGGATTGATTCAAGCGCTGCTGGGACTGCTTGGTCGATCGCAGACCAAATCTGCGGCAAATAGCTTAGCCCGCTTATGGTGCTGGGTTCGATCGGCTTTAGCTTCAAATCGCGCTGCGGGTGGTCGAGTAGCGAGCGCAGGCCTGTGTGGGTCACGACCTTGTGATGGGCTCCGCCATTGTCCCAGAGCAGCATGATCTCGGCGATGACCTCGGGCCAGAGAAGCGAGCGTGCACGGGCGGCGAGACCGGCGCCGATGTCATGCCCCTCCCAGAGACGCTGGTCGAGCACGCTCCGCCCGAGGACCTGGAGCAAAATCGTGCCGCGATGCTTGGGGAAGCCTTCGAGCATAAACGCGCTCACGCGGCTGTGCCGCCCGTGCTCGGCTTCGAAGATCATTGCGTCGATGAGGTCGTGGCCTGGAGCGAAATATTGAAGGTCCTCACGTGCGAGCGCTGTCGATCGCATAAAGGTGCCACAGACTAGCCGGCTCTCGCTGTCGGTGCCGGCGCCGATTCTCAGACGGTTGCTGCTGATGTTAAGCGAGCCATTTGTCCAGCGAAACTCGTTACTGCCGTCCTCGAGTTTCTTGGCGTGGATACCAAGTCTGCCTGCCCAATGCCGAATCCCACTCGCGATCTCGGGTCCGTCCAAGCCTTCCTCGATCTGTGCTGCGAGCGCGACCGATCGATCAAGTTGAGGCTTGGTCGCATCAAGCGATAGATCAAACGCTTCGTCGCTAGCGCTCAACGCAGCAACGACCTCTTGGCGCAGATCGTTCGCGATCCCTCGCAGGACCGCGCCGCCCTCGCCATAAGCGGCAAGCATCTGACGC
>NZ_RZOS01000744.1:0-1771 GCF_004022605.1 Mesorhizobium sp. M4B.F.Ca.ET.089.01.1.1 | reverse complement strand
GCATATTGGCCATTGACGGGATAAGGGGAGGCAACTCGCGCCCAACCGACACGAAGCATTTCCAGGGCAAGATCTCGAGCGCCGGTGGTGCAACGCGCGATCGCCGTACCGTCGACTCTGTAGGAGACGACGGTGCAGGTCACCGACTTGTTGCCGACCGTCCGTTTGAGCCATGCCTTGGCAAATGGTCCGCACGGAACGGGGAGAGGGGCCTTTACGTGCTCGCGGTCTTCCCATTTAGGATCGAGCGCCCATTGCGGCAGCTCGCACGCGTCGATGTCGGCCAGTTGGACTCTCTCTGCATACTGAGGATACCAGAGCGTCAGCCCGTCCATGACAGTGACCCGCCCTCTTAGAACGGGATGCACCCCTGTCACCGGGGCGGCGGATGGTTCTGCAGCTGGCCGGTAGACCTTGCGAACAGGCTCATTCCTGCTGACATCAGCCGCTTCGACGACCTCAACGGTGAGGGCAAGCATTGCTGCCGACAGGACGAGTTGGGCTTTCATTGCTTCGCCTCCCTTTTGGCGCGCTCGTTGGCTGTCTTGGCCAACAGGACTGCCGGGTGCACAACATCGGGAAACTGCCAGAGACCGGCCTTGCGTTCGCGGGCGTCCAGCTCGGCCACGGAGTACGGCGGATGAAGGGGCATGCCCTGATCATCGAGCGAAGCGAAGGCGTAGCCGCTCGAAATCATCATGGTGGCAAGGTCGAGGCGATCCTTGCCAACGGTGGCATAGCAAATGACGTAGGTTAGGTCCGCGGTCTTGGCGACCGGCGCGCAAACCGGCTTGGTGTCCTTGATATAGGCAGCAAACATTGCCAGGGACGCATCGCCACAATCGCGCTTTTGCCCCTCCAAGTCGGTGTAGTTGGTTCCGCGAAGGCAGGATTGAACGCCAAAGAGGCGGTAGCGTTGCCCCTCTGCAACCCAGGTGTCGCCGGTTTCCAGTGTTATGCCCGGCTCCAGGTCAAAATAGCCGTCAGGCGCACTAAGCGCCGTTGCAACACTGGCCACGGTGAGCGTAAGGGCGAGCGAAAACCTCATTGGGCCTCCACTCGCGGATCGGCCCACATGCCGTAGGACCCTTCCTTGCCGACATCTTCGGCCTGCGCGAGGTCCGGCCGGTCATAGGAGCCATCGGGCTTTTTTGTCAGGCGCAACGCGCCAAGGGACAAAAGCTGCTCCTCGAACATATCAACGGAATCGAGGCTGCCGGGATAATTGTAGTAGCCATAGCAGGTGGCATTCTGCGTCGGTGACGACTGCTCGCTGACGAAGGCCCGGCAGAAGATGACCTTCGGGCTTTTCAGCATGATTTGCAGCTGCTGTTGCGCGAAGTCGGCGCAAGTGCCGGCAAAGCCTTCCTTCCGGTTGACCATTTCACCCTGGCACGGCTGGAGGCCGTAAAGGTGAAGAATGGTCTTGCCATCGACCCGGAAATCCGTGGGCGATACCGCCACATATCCGGATGCTGACGCGTAGCCCTTACGGTCCACGGCTTTGCCGCTGCCGTCATAGTATTCGACGACCAGCACCGTCTTGCCCGGTGCCGCCAGCGACTTGATGTAGTCCTTGTTGACGTTGTCCACCGACCAGGCCGGCGTTGCAATAATGCAACCTGCGAATGCAGCAAGGATGGTCCGTTTCATTTTCCAGCCCTTTACCATCTTGGTTCAACCCAAATCCCACTTTTGGGGTTTAAGTGTGGCACAAAAACTTGTATCGCTACACCAAATCGGTTCATACAATGGCGAACTTAATCGGTTT
>NZ_RZOS01000743.1:0-1781 GCF_004022605.1 Mesorhizobium sp. M4B.F.Ca.ET.089.01.1.1 | reverse complement strand
CGGTACGCTTCATGCACCGCGTCTCGGCGAGCCGCGAGGGCGTCAGCGGTCCGACCCGCACCATCGTGCTCAACCGCACCCAGGGCGAGGATGCCTCCGCCGATCTCCGCGCCTCGGAAGTCCGCTTCACCCGCTTCTTCAATTCGACGCCGATGGCGATCGCCGGCGTCGACGCCAGCGGCCGCATCCTGCGCACCAACGCGCCGTTCCTGTCGCTGTTTTCCTCGGTCGTCGATCGCGACGCTGTCGACCGCCGCGTGCGGCTCGACACCGTCGTCCACGAGCGCGACCGGGCGGCGTTCGCCGAGGCCTTCGAGAAGGCGAGGCAACGGCAGGCCGACATCGAGCCGATCGACACGCTGTTGCCCGGCAACGAGGAGCGGCATATCCGCTTTTACGTCAATGCGGTCGCCGAGGGCACCGGCGGCGAGGGCGCCGAGGAATCGGCCATCGTCTATGCCGTCGACACCACCGAGCAGAAGGCGCTCGAGGGCCAGATGGCGCAGAGCCAGAAGATGCAGGCGGTCGGCCAGCTCGCCGGCGGCATCGCGCACGACTTCAACAATGTGCTGACCGCCATCATCATGGCGTCGGACCTGCTGCTGACCAACCACCGTCCGTCGGATCCGTCCTTCCCCGACATCATGAACATCAAGCAGAACGCCAACCGGGCGGCTTCGCTGGTCAGGCAGCTTCTCGCCTTCTCGCGCAAGCAGACCCTGCGGCCGGAAGTGCTGAACCTCACCGATGTCCTGGCCGACCTCAGGATGCTGCTCGCCCGCCTGGTCGGCAACGACATCAAGCTGAAGATCGACCACGGCCGCGATCTCTGGCCGGTCAAGGTCGATATCGGGCAGTTCGAGCAGGTGGTGGTGAACCTCGCCGTCAACGCGCGCGACGCGATGCCGGCGGGCGGCGACCTCGCGGTGCGCACCCGCAACGTCACGGCCGAGGAATGCAAGAGCTTCTCCTACCGCGAGCTCACCCCGGCCGACTACGTCGTGGTCGAGATCGAGGACACCGGCACCGGCATCGCGCCTGACGTGCTGAAGAAGATATTCGAACCCTTCTTCACCACCAAGGAGGTCGGCAAGGGCACCGGGCTCGGCCTGTCGATGGTCTATGGCATCATCAAGCAGACGGGCGGCTTCATCTTCTGCGATTCGGAAGTCGGCAAGGGTTCGGTGTTCCGCATTTTCCTGCCGCGCCACATCGCGGAGGCGAGGCCGGCAAGCGAGCCGGGCGAGGCGCCGGCGGCGCCGGTGAAGCCGGCGGAAGCCGCCAAGGACCTGTCCGGCTCGGCCACCGTGCTGCTCGTCGAGGACGAGGATGCAGTGCGCATGGGCGGCGTGCGGGCGCTGACCTCGCGCGGCTATACCGTCCACGAGGCGTCCTCCGGCGTCGAGGCGCTGGAAGTGTTCGAGGCGCTCGGCGGCAAGGTCGACATCGTCGTCTCCGACGTCGTGATGCCGGAGATGGACGGGCCGACGCTGCTCGGCGAACTGCGCAAGCGGCAGCCGGATATCAAGTTCGTCTTCGTTTCGGGTTACGCAGAGGACGCCTTTGCCAGGAATCTGCCGGCTGAGGCCCATTTCGGCTTCCTGCCGAAGCCGTTTTCGCTCAAGCAGCTGGCGACCATCGTCAAGGACGTGTTGGAATCCTGAATGACGACGCGCATCAAAACGGCGAATTGAATGTGATCGAGCGCACAGACGCCCGCGCCATGCCGTTTACAGGTGGCGGCGCCGGAGAGCGATCCGTCCGCTCATAACCAGTGAGTC
>NZ_RZOS01000742.1:0-1791 GCF_004022605.1 Mesorhizobium sp. M4B.F.Ca.ET.089.01.1.1 | reverse complement strand
CGTCTGAGCCGCGCACGACGCCGCCGGCGATCACTACCTCGATCGAAGGATAGACACGCATCCTATTGGCAACATTGATATTATTGGTGATGACCATGAGGCCGTTGTGGTCCAGCAAGGCCTTGCTGACGGACTCGGTTGTGGTGCCGATGTTGATGAACAGTGAGGCGTTGTCGGGGATCAGCCTGGCGGCGGCGCGGCCGATCGCCTCCTTCTCATCGGCGGCGATCTTGCGGCGCGCCTCATATTCCATGTTCTCGATCCCGGACGGGAACAGCGCCCCGCCATGGATGCGGGTGAGCAGCCTCTGGTCGCAGAGGTCGTTGAGGTCCTTGCGGATGGTCTGCGGCGTCACGTTGAAATGCGTTGCCAGGTCGTCGACCAGCACGCGGCCATGGTCCTTGGCCATCTGGATGATCTCGGCATGACGCGGCGACAGAAACATCGCTCTCCCTCCCGTTTTCGTTTTTCTTGTCTATATCGCAAAACGAAAGCGATGAAAAGGGATAAGCCGGCTAACGAAAACCATATGATCCCAAAGCCAAACCGGCCGCAAGCTGCGGCGAGTTGCTTCAGGTGGGGCGGCGAGCGATTTCTGTGATGACGTCGAATGCCGCCTCGACATCGGCCGCCGTCGCCTCGAACTGGCCGGCCTGGAAACGGATCGCGATCGTGCCATCGACCTTTGTCTGCGTCAGGTAGATGCGGCCGTCATCGTTGATGGCATTGACCAGGCGAAGATTGTGCTCGTCGGGGCTGGCGCCCGGTCCTGTCCGATGCCGGAACGAAAACAGCGACAGCATTGGCTCGGTCACGATCTCGAAGTCCGCCTCCCCCGCAAGCCGCGCGGCGAGAGCCTGGCTCCAGGTGACGTGATTGCGGATCATGGTGCGCAACCCTTCCAGCCCATGGGCCCGAAGCAGGAACCAGAGTTTCAGCGCCCGGAACCGGCGACCGAGCGGCACCGACCATTCCGAGTAGTTGATGATGCCGTCGTGGCCGTGGGTCTTCAGATAGTCCGGCTTGATGGCAAGCGTGCGCACGAGATCTTCCGGCTGACGGATGAACTGGATCGAGCAGTCGAATTGCGCGCCCAGCCATTTGTGCGGATTGAACACGATGGAATCGGCGTCCTCGACGCCGGCCCAGAAATGCCGGTACTCCGGGCAGATCATCGCCGATCCGGCCCAGGCGGCGTCGACATGCAGATAGAGCCCATGCCGTTTGGCGACAGCAGCCACGGCGGCGATGTCGTCGGTGCCGCCGGTGCTGGTGCCGCCGACGCAAGCGATGATCCCCGCCGGCAGCATCCCGGCCTCGCGGTCGGAGACGATCGCGGCCTCGAGGGCCACGGTGTCCATGGCGCGGAAGCGGCCGGCTGCTGGGATGCGCACGAGGTTCTCCTCGCCGATGCCGGCGACCCAGATGGCGCGATCGATCGAGGTGTGGACCTGGTCGGAAGAATAGACGCGCGGCCGCGCCTGCCCGGCGAGTCCCTTGCGGTTGCCTTGCCAGTCGAGCGCGCGCTCGCGCATGGTGAGCACGGCGGCCAGCGTCGCCGACGAGGCCGAGTCCTGGATGACACCGGAAAACCCTTCCGGCAGGCCGAGCGCCTGGCGCATCCAGTCGACTGTTCGGGTCTCCAGCTCGGTCGCCGCCGGCGAGGTCTGCCACAGCATGCACTGCGCTGCCATCGCGGAGACCAGATATTCGGCAACCACCGAGACGGGCGCAGCATTGGCCGGGAAATAGGCGAAGAAGCGCGGATGCTGCCAATGCGTCATGCCGGGC